>NZ_JAOXMC010000180.1:0-273 GCF_026343815.1 Pseudomonas sp. BJa3
TAGCCATTGATCCTATAGTTGAACCACCATTACTACTTGAACCAGTAATTAAACCAGAAATAATATCCGGTATAGTCTTCGATAAGTATGCACATACCAATGCAATTCCTATTAATGTCCACATTGAAGCAGACGTCCCCTCATAAGCTTTTTTCCACGTTTCTGTAGAATCTATAATCAAAGTTACTATGAGAGTAAGAATAAATAACTTTGCACCAACAGAGATAGCATAACGAAATGCCGTTATCGTCATATCTCGCGTCCATTGTGAAG
>NZ_JAOXMC010000181.1:0-273 GCF_026343815.1 Pseudomonas sp. BJa3
TTGAATATCCTCAAGGCTTTTGGTGAAAATGAAACAATAAAAATTGCGGATACATTTTATCTTGATCCTACCGGTTCTTCAATCGAAGGAGGCATTGGTGTTAATGCCTCTCTCTCTGAGAATATTGTTCTCCATGGTGATATTAGCTATCGGCAGAAACTTCAAAAAGCCGGTGTCTTTGGAACCAGTTTTTCTGGTGGAGTTCGTTATCATTTTTAAAAGAAAAGCCAGTATCAATTTTAGTAAAAAACAGCAAAAAGCAGCACAACGTGC
>NZ_JAOXMC010000182.1:0-273 GCF_026343815.1 Pseudomonas sp. BJa3
CCACCGCCTTCTCCAGCACGCGCTCCGGGAACTTGCCCTCCAGCACCTTGGCGGGCGTGATGCCCTTGATGCCGCCGGCATAGCCGGTGTGCTTGTAATAGACCTTGTCGGTCAGCTTGTTGCCGGTGAACCGCACCTTGTCCGCGTTGATGACGATGACGTTGTCACCGCAGTCGACGTGGGGGGTGAACGAGGTCTTGTGCTTGCCGCGCAGCACGTTGGCGATCACCACCGCGGCGCGACCGACCACCAGGTCGGTGGCGTCGACGATGT
>NZ_JAOXMC010000183.1:0-273 GCF_026343815.1 Pseudomonas sp. BJa3
ATTCAAGCCTCTGGCTTATCGGTGAGTGATGTTGTGAGAGTGTTGATGACGCGTATTGCCCAAGATAAAGCTATTCCGTCCTTCTTATTTCAACCCAATGCAGCGACCATAGCGGCTTTTACTGAATTAGATGAAGGCAACTTAAAAAAGTTTAATTCTGTAGACGAATTATTTGATGATTTATATGCGGACGATTGAACGTACCACTGTCTTTAAACGTGATTTTAAGCGTGAAATGAGAGGGCGATATCGGCATCTTTTAGAGACTGATTT
>NZ_JAOXMC010000184.1:0-273 GCF_026343815.1 Pseudomonas sp. BJa3
TGCGCAATTTGCGGCCACGGCCACGGGCTTCGCCCTCGGCGGCCGGTTCGCGGCCGGCGGAAGCTTCCGCCGGCGCGTTGGAAACGGCGTCGTCCCGACGGGGGTTTTCGTCCTGCATTGCTGTATTCGTTGTCACTGGGACAGCTCCGAATGTCAAACTTGGGGAGGCCTGCCGGGAGCAGGCGCATCATCATCTGGGGACTCCGGCTCGCGATCAGCCTCGGGCTGATCCGAATCCGGCTCGGTCGACTCCGCCGCGGCGGGGCCGGTATC
>NZ_JAOXMC010000185.1:0-273 GCF_026343815.1 Pseudomonas sp. BJa3
TTGACCGCGATGCCTTAAATAATGGTCAGCAAGAACACAAGCAACCATAGCTTCACCAACAGGAACAGCGCGAATCCCAACACAGGGATCATGACGTCCTTTCGTTACAACATTTACCTCATTACCACGAACATCAATAGAACGACGGGGTGTTAAAATCGATGACGTAGGTTTTACAGCAAAACGTGCAACTATCGGCTGTCCACTCGATATTCCACCTAAAATACCGCCAGCGTGATTAGATAAAAAAAGTGGTTTTCCGTCACTTCCCAT
>NZ_JAOXMC010000186.1:0-273 GCF_026343815.1 Pseudomonas sp. BJa3
TGTTTTAGCTTTAAGCAGCTTTACCGATGAAACAGCGCAAGTTACATTTGCTCTCCACTTAGCAAAAAGCACATCTTCTCTTTCAATGCTCTTGCTCGCCGGACTTATCGGTGCAATTTGTGCTGGACCAGTTGCACCACGGCTCTTATATCTTCTCAGCTCCACCTATACAGTGCCTGCTGTTTTATTGTTTCAAGCAATATTTATAGCCATAGCTGCAATCGTAAACCAATTTTGGGCATACATTTCCATTTCTTTTGCACTAGGATGTGC
>NZ_JAOXMC010000187.1:0-272 GCF_026343815.1 Pseudomonas sp. BJa3
GGGCAGATTTGCATGGATGGTAACCCCTTTGGCATGTCTTGCCAGTGCAATGCGCTCCCATGGCCCTCCCTTTTTTTTGTTGCCTGTCACCATGCACAGTCCGTTTTGCGGGGCCAACGACACCAAGGTCATCGACTCGCGCCTGGTCGCCGAGGGCGAACAGGGGCGTCGCCGTCGCGAGTGCGTCGCCTGCGGCGAACGTTTCACCAGCTTCGAAACCGCCGAGCTGGTGCTGCCGCGGCTGATCAAGCAGGACGGCACGCGCCAGCCCT
>NZ_JAOXMC010000188.1:0-272 GCF_026343815.1 Pseudomonas sp. BJa3
CCGCTGAGCGCCTTCTTGGGCAACACCGATGTACTTCGTGATGCGCGCGTCGTCCTGAGCTTCTGCCCGCACCTTCGCAAGGTCGAGTGCTCCAATGACGACGGCCAGCATATTGTTGAAGTCGTGCGCGATGCCTCCGGTAAGTTGACCTACGGCTTCCATCTTCTGCATTTGGCGTACCTGTCCCTCCGCCGAAATGCGGTCCGCCACCTCCGCTTGAAGCTCAGCCGTTCGTAACGCAACCTTCTCTTCCAGCGTTTTGTTCAGTTCGG
>NZ_JAOXMC010000189.1:0-272 GCF_026343815.1 Pseudomonas sp. BJa3
TATCCGGCGATCGCGAGCTTCTCCTGGTGGTAACGCCGAACGGCCGCGAACCACAGCAAGGCCGCTACACCAAACGCCGCACCCACGTAGACAAGCCATGTCTCTGGACTGATGTACTCGTTGCGGATCACTTTCAGCAGCAGCTGGTTCTGCGCCAGGAACGGCACGGCGAACTGCCACAGCTGGCTCTTCAGCGGGTTCGCCATCAGCGCGAACGTCGGGATCATCGGCAGCAGCATCAGCCACGTCATGTGGCTCTGCGCCTCCTTCAT
>NZ_JAOXMC010000018.1:0-121485 GCF_026343815.1 Pseudomonas sp. BJa3
AAAACCGACCCTGCCAGTTAAAGACTGTTACCTATGTGCGTGAACTGATTTGTAACCCATGTGGGTGAGTCATACCCTATGGGTATTTTCCATGTAGGGCAGACCTGCAAAAAGCACCAGGACAGTTCAAGAACCGGCATCCATGCACCGCATCGGTGCCAGGCCCCTGCCCTGTTTCGGTGAGTTGGCAGCTGCCTGCGTGGTTTTTTCTTGGGTTTGTCGTGGATTGGGTTAAGGTTTAACGGTGTCCGTCTCATGGGCGCATTATTTCGGCGCAGCCTAAGGCAGACACGCACCGCTTTTTAGCAAGCGCTGTACCAACACATCCCGCTGAACCTTCCGCGTCATCGATCACTCGAAATAGCCACACACATCCACAGGGAGAGGCCCACTCATGGCCAGCAAATCGGCAAAGACTGCACAAGACATACTGATGGCTGACTTCCAGGCCCTGGTCCGCGACACCGAAAAACTGCTGGCCGACACGGCCAACCTGGCCGGCGACCAGGCCGATGAACTGCGCGAGCAGATCCACGATCGCCTGGTCCAGGCTCGCGAAACCCTGCAACTGACCCAGGACTCGGTGCGCGCCCGTGGCCAGGCGGCCCTGGGCAGCGCCGAGCAGTACGTGCAGGAGAACCCGTGGCAGGCTATCGGCATCGCCGCCGGCGTCGGCCTGCTGATCGGTCTGCTGGCCAAGCGCTGAGGAACCTTCATGGACAACGAAGCCATCGGCACGGGCGCCTCCGGCAGGCGCCTGGGCGCGGCCGTGCTGGGCTTGCTGCACAGCCATATCGAGCTGTTCGGAATCGAGTTGCAGGAGCAGAAGGCCCGTACCTTGAGTCTGCTGTTGTTCGCCGGCCTGGCGCTGGTGTTCGCCCTGCTGCTGCTTACCGCCCTGTCGGGCCTGGTGCTGGTGCTGCTGTGGGACAGCTATCGCCTGGCAGGCATCATCGGCCTGTGCGCCTTCTACGGGATCGCCGCGCTGTACTGCGGCCTGCGCTTGAAAGCTGCGGTGTTCGACGAGTCCTCGCCCTTCAACGCCACCCTCGAGGAGTTGGCCAAGGATCGGGAGCGCCTGCTGCCATGAGCCTGCCAGAACTCCCCAACACTCGTAACCCGCGGGAACTGCGCAAGGCGCTGTTGCGCCTGCGCATGGAAATGCATCGCCAGCAAATCCGTCAAGAATCCGGGCAGTTGCTTGAACCAGTGCGACGCCTACGTGGCATGGGTGGCTCGTTCGGTGACGGCCTGGGAGTCAAGCATGGCTCGCTGTGGGGCATTGGCGCCGTGGTTGCCCTGGGCTTTCTGACCGGCAAGGGCGTGCGCAGCGGCAACCTGACGCGTCTGGTACGCCTGGGTGCCAGCCTGGCACCCTTGATTCGCCTGATGCTCAGCCGCCGCCGCTGAAGCCCGAGCGCGCCCAGCCCTTGCGCGGGCGCGCCGGACACAGGAAGCTATCCCGACTCTACGATGGGAGACCACGCCTTGGACTGGCAAACCCTGCTGACCCGCGAACGACTGGGCAAGGCCCTCTACAGCCCCGAGGAGCTCGGACGCAGTCCTTTCCACAAGGATCACGACCGCATCATCTTCTCCGGCGCCTTTCGCCGCCTGGGGCGCAAGACCCAGGTGCACCCGGTGTCCAGCAATGACCACATCCACACCCGCCTCACCCATTCCCTGGAAGTCAGTTGCGTCGGCCGCTCGCTCGGCATGCGTGTCGGCGAAACCCTGCGGGGCCAACTGCCAGACTGGTGCGAGCCCAGCGACCTGGGGATGATCGTGCAGTCGGCGTGCCTGGCCCACGACATCGGCAACCCGCCATTCGGTCATTCGGGGGAGGATGCCATTCGTCACTGGTTCCAGCAGGCCGCGGGGCGGGGCTGGCTGGACGACATGAGCGACGAGCAGCGCGGCGACTTTCTCAATTTCGAAGGCAACGCCCAGGGGTTTCGCGTCCTCACACAGCTCGAATACCACCAATTCGACGGCGGCATGCGCCTGACCTATGCGACCCTGGGCGCCTACCTCAAGTACCCTTGGACTGCGCGCCACGCCGACGCACTGGGCTACAAGAAACACAAGTTCGGCTGCTACCAGAGCGAACTGGGGCTGCTCGAGCAGATCGCCGGCAAGCTCGGTCTGCCTCAGCTCGAACACCAACGCTGGGCGCGCCATCCCTTGGTGTACCTGATGGAGGCCGCGGACGACATCTGCTATGCCTTGATCGACCTCGAGGACGGGCTGGAAATGGAGCTGCTGCAGTACGCCGAGGTCGAAGCGCTGCTGCTGGACCTGGTGGGTGACGACCTGCCGGAAACCTATCGCCTGCTGGGCCCGGGCGAGTCACGTCGGCGCAAACTGGCGATCCTGCGCGGCAAGGCCATCGAGCACCTGACCAATGCCGCCGCCCAGGCTTTCGTCGAACAACAGAAAGCTCTGCTTGCCGGGCGGCTGGCCGGTGACCTGGTAGAACACATGCACGGCCCCGCGCAACGCTGCGTGCTCCAGGCCAAGGACATGGCGCGCAAGAAGATCTTCCAGGACAAGCGCAAGACGCTGCACGAGATCGGCGCCTACACGACCTTGGAGATCCTGCTCAACACGTTCTGTGGCGCGGCTCTGGAGCAGCACGGTGGGCGCACGCCGTCGTTCAAGAGCCGGCGGGTGCTGGACCTGATCGGCAACAATGCCCCCGACCCTCAAGGTTCGCTGCATGACGCGTTCCTGCGCATGATCGACTTCATCGCCGGCATGACCGATAGCTACGCCAGTGAAATGGCCCAGGAAATGACCGGGCGCTCCAGCCCGAAGTAACCTAGACGAGGCGGCAGACGAATGTTTGCCGCCCCACGTTTAATTTGTATGAAATTTCCTAAACCATTTTTTTATAAATAAACTTACCCACCCCCACCCCGGGCGAAAGTTATCAACTCCTGATAAAAGCCCGCCAATATCTACAACTGTCGTAGCAAAGTTTCACGGGCGCTGTAAGTTAATTCCTATATCCCGCATTTGGCACTTACCTCCCTGCCCGCCGCCATGCAACTGAGCTAATGTGCCGGCTGCCTTCACCTGCAGCTGGAATGTTGAATATGCACTCAGTCTTTATTGTTGATGACCATCCCGTTATACGCTTGGCGATACGGATGTTGCTGGAGAACCAGGGATACCGGGTGGTCGGTGAATCGGACAATGGCGTTGACGCCATGCAGCTTATCCGTGAGACCCCACCAGACCTGGTCATACTGGACATCAGCATCCCCAAGCTCGATGGCCTGGAAATGCTGTCGCGCCTGCAGGCCATGGCCATTCCGTTGAAGGTTCTGGTGCTGACGGCGCAATCCCCGGCACTGTTCGCGGTGCGCTGCATGCATTCCGGCGCGGCCGGGTATGTGTGCAAACAGGAAGATCTCAGCGAGTTGCTCAGCGCCATCAAGGCCGTGCTGTCCGGCTACAACTACTTTCCCAGCCAGGCACTCAATCCACCGCCGACAGGCAGCAACCAGGAACTGGAACTGTTCCGCCAGGTCAACGACCGGGAGTTGATGGTCCTGCAACTTTTTGCCCAGGGCCGCAGCAACAAGGAAATTGCCAAGGGCATGTTCCTCAGCAACAAGACCGTCAGCACCTACAAAAAACGCCTCATGCACAAATTGCGCGCCAGCACATTGGTAGAGTTGATCGATGTCGCCAAGCGCAACGCACTGGTTTGAAATGATGACGTGGAGGTACATCGCTATCTTGTTGCTCTGCCTGGGCACACCGCTGCAGGGTGGCGGCGTGACCGTCGACCTGGGCCGCACCTACACCTTGCTCAGCCGCTCAGCGCCGACGTCGGTCCGGCCGCCCTTGACAGCGGCCCAGCGCGACTGGCTCGCACAGCGCAAGGAGCTGGTGCTGGGCACCTCGGCGCCTGATTATCCACCCTTTGATATCGCCACGGGTGGACGCGAATACCAAGGGCTGACCGCCGACTACGCCGGCTTGATCGGCAGCGCCCTTGGCCTGCCTGTACGCGTGCAGCGTTTCCCCAGCCGCCCGGCGGCCGTGGCGGCGCTAAAGAGCGGCCATATCGATCTGCTGGGCAGCGCCAACGGTTACGAAGCCGTTACCCAGGGCTTGGCGCTGTCGCGCCCCTATGCCATTGACCAACCCGTGCTGGTGACCCGCGAGGACGAGAGCCGTGCGCTAGACACCGGCCTGGCGGGCATGCGTCTGAGCATGCTGTATCACTACCTGCCGCCAGGAGAAATCCACGCCAATTACCCCAAGGCCGAGCTCCTGACCTTCGAGTCATCCACCCAGGCCCTGAACGCCGTGGCCTTCGAACAGGCCGACGTGTTCATTGGCGACACCATCTCGACTCACTACCTGATCAGCCAGGGCCACCTGCCGCATGTGCGCATGGCCAACTTCGGCAAGCACGAAGCCGTAGGCTTCAGCTTTGCCATGCGCGAGGGCGAGCCTGTCCTCAAGGCCCTGGTGGATGCCGCGCTTGACGCGCAGTCCAGCATTACCCGCAACGATATCTTCAAACGCTGGAGCGCCAGCAGCGGCAGTTTGCTGACCGACCGCAAGCTGCAGTTGTCGACACGCGAAGAGCAGTGGCTGAGCCAACACCCGATCATGCGCGTGGTGGTCAACGACACCGCGGCGCCATTGACGTTCTTCGACAGCAATGATCGCCTGCGCGGGATAGTCGCCGACCTGCTCGAGCTCATTCGCCTGCGCACCGGGCTTCGCTTCGAGATCCGCCGCGCCAGTGGCGACGGCGACATGATCGACCAGCTCGAATCCGGGCGTGCCGATATCATTGCCAGCTTGTCCACCGAGGCACGCCGGGGCAACCCTTTGCAGGTCAGCCGCCCCTATCTGGAGAGCGCCTATGTGCTGGTGACCCCTAGCGGCGCCGACCAACCCAACAGCCTCAAGCAGCTCAAAGGCAAGCGGGTCGCCGTTCCCCGCGACAGCACCGTGGCCGCCCTGCTTGCCGCTCGCCACCCGCGGATCCACCAGGTTGCCACCGAAAGCACCTATTATTCCATGGTGCTGCTGGGCAGCGGCGCGGTGGACGCGGCAATCGCCACCCTGATCGACGCCAACCACATGCTCGCCACCAGCAACAACCTGGTCATCCGCAGCACGGTCGGCACAGAACCCGCTGCCTTTTCCATGGCCACCGCCCCCGACGCCAGCGAGCTGGGCTCGATCCTCGACAAGGCGTTGCTGAGCATCTCGCCGGAGGAACTGGGGGTGATCAACAGCCGCTGGCGCGACCACGGCCTGCGTGACGACGCCTACTGGCGCAGCTACCTCCGGGTGATCCTGCAGGTGGGCGGGGTGATCGCCGTACTCCTGGTCCTGGCGCTGATATGGAATGCCCGGCTGCGCCGTCAAATCAAGCAGCGTCAACGGGCCGAACGGGCGTTGAACGACCAGCTGGAATTCATGGGCGCCCTGCTCAACGGCACCCCCCACCCCATGTATGTGCGTGATCGCGAGGGCCGCCTGCAAAGCTGTAACGACAGTTATCTGCAAGCGGTCGGCGCCAGCCGCGAACAGGTGCTGGGCAAACGCCTGGAAGACGCCCCCTATGGCGATTGTGACTATACCCAGCAGGTGCAGGACGACTACCAGCGGGTAATGGCACAGGGAACCCCGTTGATTCTCGATCGCCCGTTGCACCTGAAAGACCGCGACCTGACGATCTATCACTGGATCCTGCCCTACCGCGACTCGCTGGGCGAAATGCAAGGAATCATCGGCGGTTGGATCGACATCAGCGAGCGCCGTAACCTGGTCCAGGACCTGCGCCTGGCCAAGCAGCAGGCCGATGACGCCAACCGGGCCAAGAGCACGTTCCTGGCCACCATCAGCCATGAGATCCGTACGCCGATGAATGCCCTCATCGGCATGCTGGAGCTGGCCCTCAAGCGCGCCGAGCAGGGTAAGCTGGATCGCCCCGCGCTAGAAGTCGCGCACCATTCGGCCAACGATCTGCTGGGTTTGATCGGCGACATCCTGGATATTGCCCGGATCGAGTCCGGGCAGATGTCCCTGGCACCCGAACCCGTCGACCTCGCGGCACTGGTCGAATCGGTCGGGCGGGTGTTCGACGGCCTGGCCAGACACAAGGGGCTGGTGCTGGATGTGGTGATTGCCCGCGAGGCCCGTTGCCATGCGCTGCTCGACCCGCTGCGCTTCAAGCAGGTCCTGTCGAACCTGGTCAGCAATGCGATCAAGTTCACCGAGCAGGGGCAGGTACGCATCACCGTCAAGCTGCGCACCGACGGCGAACCGACGTTGCCGGTGCTTGACCTGGAGGTCCGCGACAGCGGTATCGGAATTCATGAGAAGGACCTGCAGCGCCTGTTTTCCCCCTTCGTGCAGGCCAACCCCTACAGCGACGGCGCCAGGGCCGGCACGGGGCTGGGGCTGGTGATCAGCCGTGACTTGTGCGCGATGATGGGGGGCGAACTGACCCTGCAAAGCCTGCAAGGTGTCGGCACCCGCGTGCGCCTGGTGATGCCATTGCAGTGTGTCGAGCCGGTCGCGGACCTGCCGCGCCCCATGGCGCAAATCCTGCCACCGGACGAGCAACTGAACATTCTGGTAATCGACGACCACCCGGCAAACCTGCTGCTGATGGCCCAGCAGTTGAACTACCTGGGCCTGAAGCAGGAAAGCGCCGAAGAGGGCGGCGAAGGGCTGCGCAAATGGCGTGAAGGCTGTTTCGATGTGCTGATCGTGGACTGCAACATGCCACAGATGAATGGCTACGAACTGGCCCGGACCGTACGCACGGAGGAGCGCCTGCATGACCGACCGCGCTGCACCATTCTCGGTTATACCGCCAACGCCCAGCCCGAGGTACGCCAGCAGTGCCTCGACGCCGGCATGGATGATTGCCTGCTCAAACCCATCGGCCTGCAGGTGCTGGGGCAACGCCTGAGGGCCATCACGCCGCTTGCCCGGCAGTGCGTCCACCGCCATGGACCGGCCACAGGCTTTAACCTCAAAGGCCTTTCGACCATCGTCGGCGACAACCTCGCCGACCGCGACCGCATCCTGGAAACCCTGCTGCTGAGCCTGCGTCAGGACCTGAAGATCCTGATGGCCATAGATCCTCAGCACAACGGCGACGAGCTGGCCCTGCAGGCACACAAGATCCTCAGCGCGGGACGGATGCTCAATGCGCGGGCGCTGATCGAGGCTTGCCAAGCGCTGGAGGTAACGGACGTACCCCTGGCCGAACTGCGAAGGCGTCGTCAGGTGTTGGCGCGGCACATGCGCCGCGTGGAGAACGCCCTGGCCAGGCAGCTACAGCACCTGGCCAAGGTGGGATGAGTGCGGTACAGGACGTACCGCCGACATCAATCAGGAAGCCGGGTTGATCGGCTTTTCCGGATACCAGGCATCCAGCAGCGGGCTGACTTCAATATTGGTCAGCTCGCTACGGCCCTTGAGCCAGGCTTCGACAGCGGCGCGCTGCTCTTCGGTGACAGAGCCACGCTTGACGGAGCAGACCAGGCCGAAGTCATCACCGCCAACATAGTCCAGGCCGTTGGCATCCATGGCATCAGCCAGGAAAGCATCGAGGAAGGCATCGATGGCTTCATCGGACAGGTCTTCCTTGAAGCCCAGGTTCAGTTCGAAACCCAGCTCCTGGAATTCATCCACGCACAGTTTCTTGCGCAGGCGACGGGAACGGTTGGTAGCCATGAAACAATCCTCTCAATTAATTACGCGCGGCACTTTACCAGTTTCCGGCGCACAACGGCGCTTTTCCGTCGAACGAGGCCCATACAGAGCACGCTTGGGGCATAATGCGCACTATATTCGTCCTGGGGCCATCATTTCATACAGCCCCATTGTCTTTTCCCCTCGCCTGCAGGGTTTGTCCATTTATGATCAAGACGCTCCGCCCACTGTTGTTCGCCGGCCTGTTGCTGCCCTTGTCGCTGTCAGTCCAGGCCGCCACCGTAAACACTAACCTGTCACCGAAGGTGCAACAGGCGCTCAAAACCAACAAGCTGCAGGACTCGGCCCTGTCGCTGGTCATGCTGCCGCTGGACGGACCAGGCGCGGCAACCGTTTTCAACGCCGACGTTTCGGTCAACCCGGCCTCGACCATGAAGCTGGTCACCACCTATGCCGCGCTTGAGCTGCTGGGCCCCACCTTTCAATGGAAAACCGAGTTCTACACCGACGGCACACTGAGCAACGGCGTGCTCAATGGCAACCTGTATCTCAAGGGCGGTGGCGACCCCAAGCTGAACATGGAAAAGCTCTGGTTGCTGATGCGCGACCTGCGCGCCAACGGTGTGCGTACCGTGACCGGCGACCTGATCCTGGATCGCAGCCACTTCGTGCAACCCAACCTGCCGCAGTTCAACGATGACGGCGGCGACGACAACAAACCGTTCCTGGTCAAGCCGGACTCGCTGCTGGTCAACCTGAAGGCTCTGCGTTTCGTGGCCCGTAACGACGGTGGCAAGGTCAACGTGTCGGTCGAACCACCGATCGCCAGCATCCGTATCGACAACCAGGTCAAGGCCGTGGCGGGCAAGCAGTGCAATGGTGAAGTGCGCTACAACCCGGTGGTGCAGCCCGATGGTGTCAGCGTCACGGTCAGTGGCCAGCTCGCCGATGGCTGCAACTCGCAGACCTACCTGGCGCTACTGGATCACCCAACCTATGCCGCCGGCGCCGTCCGCGCCATCTGGAACGAACTGGGCGGCAGCATCCAGGGTCGCGACCGCATCGAGAACGTGCCCAAAAGCGCACGCTTGCTGGCCCGTGCCTTCTCGCCAGACCTGGTGGAAGTGATCCGCGACATCAACAAGTACAGCAACAACACCATGGCCCAGCAGTTGTTCCTGAGCCTTGGCGCACAGTTCCGCACCGACGCTGACGGCGACGACGCCCGCGCCGCTCAACGTGTGGTGCGTCAGTGGATGGCCAAGAAAGGCATCACCGCGCCGCACCTGGTGATGGAGAACGGCTCGGGCCTGTCCCGTGCCGAGCGGGTCAGCACCCGCGAGATGGCCGCGCTGCTGCAGGCGGCCTGGAAGAGCCCGTACGCGGCCGAGTTCATCAGTTCGATGCCGCTGGTGGGCATGGACGGCACCATGCGCAAGCGGCTCAAGCGCACCGCCATGACGGGCGAAGGGCATATCAAGACCGGGACCCTGAATACCGTGCGGGCGATTGCCGGGTTCAGCCGGGACAGCAACGGGCACACCTGGGCGGTGGCGGCCATTCTCAATGATCCCAAGCCTTGGGGGGCTTCGCAGGTGCTGGATCAGGTGTTGCTGGATCTTTATCGGCAGCCGAAGGTGGGGAATGGGACTGTTGGGGTGATGCCCTGACCGGGCTTGGGTCCTCAAAGTGTGGGTTTTGATTGATGTAAGCACATGCATTGGCGAGGGTGACGCATAGTCACCTTTTCGCCTTTACGGCGACCTTCTTTTGCGCGGGCAAAAGAAGGCAAAAACCGCTGGCTCCATTCATCCGGCCCCTACGCTTCGCTTCGGGGTCCCCTCACTCCGGGCTCGCTCCGGGAGGACACGCCGACGGGCCATCCATGGCCTGATCGGCGCTTGACGGGCATCCATGCCCGTCACCTCCCTGCGCAAACCCTGCGTTCGGCCTCCTGAAGTCGCAATTGGCGGCGCCTGGACTATTGCGCGCTTAGAAGCAGAGCAAGAGCAAGAGCAAGAGCAAGAGCAAGACGAAAAAGCACGAATGCTTGTTTGGCAGTTGATCATTGACTGGCTGTCGCATCGGTGCGCCGATGCGACTTGCCGTGATCTCGTAGGCGGGGCTCAACGTGCGGGGGCGAGCTTGCCCTTGTCGTCGGAGAAGACGATCTCTACCCGACGATTCTGCGCCCTGCCCCGCTCCGAGGCATTGGCTTCCACCGGGTACTGGTCACCATAGCCCTCGACCTGGATGCGCGTTTCATCCACGCCCAGGTCAACCAGCATGTCAGCCACCGACTGGGCACGATCACGGGACAGCTTCAGGTTCTCTTCCGCAGCGCCAGTGCTGTCGGTATAACCCTCGATCCGCACCACTCTACGCGGATTGAGCTGGAGGAACTGCACAAGCTTGAGCACGGTGCGGCTGGCCGAGTTCTTGAGGTCGGCCTGGCCGGTGTCGAACAGCACGTCACCCAGGGTCATCACCAGGCCGCGGTCGGTCTGCTCGGACGCCAGCGCTACAATCTGCGCCTCGACGAACTTGCCTTGCTGCTGCACGCTCGCCAGCTTGGCCTCGCGCAGGGCCAACTGCAGGCGCTGGCGCTCCAGATCGAGCTTGGCCATGCGCTCCTGGTTCGATGCCAGCTTGGCATGCTCGCTGGCGATCTCACTGTAGCGCTGGCTGAGGTAGGCGTAATGGCGAACATCGCTGCCGGTGCCGACATAACCGGCCAGGCGCTCCGCGCGCCCCAGCGACTCGCCGGCCCGGATCACATCACGGGGCGCGCTGCGCAGCACGTCGGAATTGTCCTTGACCTTCTGGAACGCGGCGCTCGCGTCGTCCAGCGCCGACTCGCTGCGCTGGCTGGCGCAGCCCTGCAACCCCACCAGGGCCAGCAAGGCCAACGCGGCCATGGGCTTGAAGCGGCTCATGGCTGCACCTCCAGTTGCTTGCGCAGACGCTTGATACGCGATTGCAACACCTGCAACTGCTCCTCGCTTTTCTGGTTCAGCACCCGCGCCTCCGCCAGGCGGGCATCGAGCTCGGCCTGCTCGGCGCGCATGCGTGCGTCGCGATAGCTTTCACCGAGCATGTTGCTCTTGGCGCGGGCCAGTTTGTCTTCGGCCAACTTGAACTCCGGCACCTGCTCGGTGGCACCGACCGCCTTGGCCTGCTCGAGCGCCTGCTCAGACAAGCGCAGCTGTTCATTGGGTGCCGGATCATTGGCACAGCCGGCCAGGCCAAGCACGGCCAGGGCGAGCATCAAGGGTTGGATTCTCACACACGCTTCCTACTGTTTGGGGGCACCCTGCGACGCCTGCATCTGCGCCTTCCAACGCTCGACATTGCGCTGCAGCACAGCCTCGCTCGCCCCGGAGATCGGCAATTCTGTCAGTTTTTTCGCCAGTTGTCCGCGCAACCAGCTGTCGTTGCAGGCCGAGTTGTGCGACACCGTCAGGTACAACCCCGGCCGGTCCACCGGCAAGCCCCGGGCGATGAGGTCGTTACCCACGCCCAGGCTCTGGGCCATGGCCATGCCCGAGTAACGCCCGGCCAGCACATAATCGACCTGGCCAAGCACCAGTTTCTGGAAAGCCTGCGTCAAGTTCTGCGCCGGTTCCAGCTTTAGCTGGGCCTTGGCGAACGCCTCGAAGGCCGGGGTCAGGCGGGCCTTCTCCGACAGGGCGCCCTGGTAGCGGGCGAGGTCGGCCGGGCCGTCAAATACCAGGGGCGCGTCATGACGGGTCCAGACCAGGTATTCATTGAGCTGCAAGGCCGGATGGATATAGTCCAGGCTGGTCAGCTGGGTTACCTGCATCGGCGTGTCAAGCAACAGGTCCATGCGCCCGCTGCGCACTTCCTCCAGCGCCTGTTCGCGCTTGCCGGCGTGTAGCACCTCGACCTTCACCCCAAGCTCGGCGGCGACTTGGCGAAGCAGGTCGACGTTGGCGCCGATCAGGTGCTTGGGGTCCTGCGGATCCTGCCAGGAATACGGTGGCGCATCCGGGCTGCCGGTGGCCACCAGGCGCTCGCATTTACCCACCGCCAAGGCCTGAGTCGACAGCAGCGCCAGCACACAGGCCAGTCCTCCCTTGCTCCAGCGAAACGCCATGCACCCTCTCCCGCCCCTGAAAAAAATCATGAAAAAACCCGGACCGCCAGGGGCGGTCCGGGTTCTTTATAAGTGAAGCAGTCGGATCAGACCAGCTTTTCCAGCTCTGGAACCGCTTCGAACAGGTCGGCGACCAGGCCGTAGTCGGCCACCTGGAAGATCGGTGCCTCTTCGTCCTTGTTGATCGCGACGATCACCTTGGAGTCCTTCATGCCAGCCAGGTGCTGGATCGCGCCGGAGATACCGACGGCGATGTACAGCTGTGGCGCAACGATCTTGCCGGTCTGGCCGACCTGCATGTCGTTCGGCACGAAGCCGGCGTCGACCGCGGCGCGCGAGGCGCCCACAGCGGCACCGAGCTTGTCGGCCAGGGCGTACAGGTGCTTGAAGTTGTCACCATTGCCCATGCCACGGCCGCCGGAGACGACGATCTTGGCAGCGGTCAGCTCTGGGCGGTCGGACTTGGCCAGCTCTTCGCCGACGAAGGCCGACTTGCCAGCGTCGTGGGCAGCGGCGACGGCTTCGACGGCAGCCGAACCACCTTCGGCGGCCACGGCGTCAAAGCCGGTGGTACGCACGGTGATGACCTTCACGGCAGCGCTCGACTGCACGGTGGCAATGGCGTTGCCCGCGTAGATCGGGCGCTTGAAGGTATCGGCCGATTCCACCGAGATGATCTCGGAGATCTGGTCGACGTCCAGCAGCGCGGCGACGCGTGGCAGGATGTTCTTGCCGTTGGTGGTGGCCGGGGCCAACACATGGCTGTAGCCCTTGGCCAGCTCGACGACCAGCGGCGCGACGTTTTCCGGCAGGGCATGGGCGTAGGCCGCGTTATCCGCGACCAGCACCTTGGCGACGCCTGCGATCTTGGCGGCGGACTCGGCGACGCCACCGACGTTCTGGCCTGCGACCAGTACGTGGATATCACCACCGATCTTGGCGGCGGCAGCGACAGTGTTCAGGGTGGCCGGAGCTACGGCACCGTTTTCGTGTTCAGCGACAACCAGGATAGTCATTTAGATTACCTTCGCTTCGTTCTTCAGCTTCTCGACCAGTTCGGCCACCGACTTGACCTTGATACCCGCGCTGCGGGCAGCAGGTGCTTCGACCTTGAGGGTCTTGTTGGTGGAGGCGAGGGAAACGCCCAGCGCGTCTGGAGTAACGGTCTCCAGCGGCTTCTTCTTGGCCTTCATGATGTTCGGCAGCGACGCGTAGCGCGGCTCGTTCAGACGCAGGTCGGTGGTGACGATGGCGGGCAGGTTCAACGCAACGGTCTGCAGGCCGCCGTCGATTTCACGGGTGACATTGACCTTGTCGCCTGCAACCTCGACCTTGGAGGCGAAGGTGCCCTGGGCGAAGCCGGTCAGCGCCGCCAGCATCTGGCCGGTCTGATTGTTGTCGCTGTCGATCGCCTGCTTGCCGAGGATGACCAGCTGTGGCTGCTCTTTGTCGACAACGGCTTTCAAGGCCTTGGCCACAGCCAGGGAGTTAAGTTCGTCGGCAGCTTCGACCAGGATGGCGCGGTCAGCACCCAGGGCCAGGGCGGTACGCAGTTGCTCCTGGGCTGTGGCCGGGCCAACGGAAACGACGACGATCTCGCTCGCAACGCCCTTTTCTTTCAGGCGTACGGCTTCTTCCACGGCGATTTCGCAGAAGGGGTTCATGGACATCTTGACGTTTGCAAGGTCGACGCCGGAGTTGTCCGCCTTGACGCGAACCTTGACGTTGTAGTCGACCACTCGTTTGACAGCTACAAGAACCTTCATGGATTCCTCGTTACTCTCCGGTGAAAAGAATGTCGCCTGGGGGCTGCCCGGCGAATGCGCGTGGGTACAAGGGCACCTCTAAAAACGTGTCGACACCGGCAACGTTCAAGTGACCGATCAGTCCTGTTACGACCATTGCAGGGTAAAACCCGCGGGTCATTTCCTGTGGTGCCGTGTAGACTCCACTACAAAGACTGATTCGGCCCGTAAACCCTGCTCTACGCCCGGTCTTTAGGGGTGCACCTGCGCCCGACGGTCAGCCTACGGCGAACGCGAAAGCGCTCGTATCTTGACCGTAACACCCAATCCGGTCAATACGGCAAATTGGCCAGGCTCCAGCCGCCTACCTGTGATTTTACGGGCCTCCGACAAATTCAAACAAACGTTTGTATTGGACCCGCCAAGTGGTGTAGATATAATGCGCGGCCAAGACAAAACGGTGTAGTCCATCACCTGCGAAGCTACAGCACCTGAACGCCGCACGTGACCGTGAACACCCATAAAAGACAAGCAACGCGATGAGCCTTGAGTAGGAGAGAACCTGTGGAACGCGAATACATGGAATTCGACGTGGTCATCGTCGGCGCTGGCCCGGCGGGCCTGTCCGCCGCCTGCCGCCTGAAGCAGAAGGCCGCCGAAGCCGGTAGCGAGATCAGCGTCTGCGTGGTCGAGAAAGGCTCCGAAGTCGGCGCCCATATCCTCTCCGGCGCGGTGTTCGAACCACGTGCCCTGAACGAACTGTTCCCCGACTGGAAAGAACTGGGCGCGCCGCTGAACACCGAAGTCAAACGCGACGACATCTATGTACTCAAGGATGCCGGCAGCTCGACAAAAGTGCCTGACCTGTTCGTGCCCAAGACCATGCACAACCAGGGCAACTACATCATCTCGCTGGGCAACCTGTGCCGCTGGCTGGCCCAGCAGGCCGAGAACCTCGGCGTTGAGATCTACCCGGGCTTCGCCGCCCAGGAAGCGCTGTTCGACGAAAACGGCGTGGTCCGCGGCATCATTACCGGTGACCTCGGTGTCGACCGCGAAGGCAACCCGAAGGACGGCCTGTACACCCCGGGCATGGAGCTGCGCGCCAAGTACACCCTGTTCGCCGAAGGCTGCCGTGGCCACATCGGCAAACAACTGATCAAGCGCTTCGACCTGGACAGCGAGTCCGACGTCCAGCACTACGGCATCGGCCTCAAGGAAATCTGGGAGATCGACCCAGCCAAGCACGAACAGGGCCTGGTGGTGCACACCGCCGGCTGGCCGCTAGACGTGATGGCCAAGGACAATACCGGTGGTTCTTTCCTCTATCACCTGGAGAACAACCAGGTGGTGGTCGGCCTGATCGTCGACCTTTCCTACGCCAACCCGTACCTGTCGCCGTTCGACGAATTCCAGCGCCTCAAGCACCACCCGGTGATCAGCCAGTACCTCGAAGGCGGCAAGCGCATCAGCTACGGCGCCCGCGCCATCTGCAAGGGCGGCTTCAACTCGCTGCCAAAGATGGTGTTCAACGGCGGCGCGCTGATCGGCTGCGACCTCGGCACCCTGAACTTCGCCAAGATCAAGGGCAGCCACACCGCGATGAAGTCCGGCATGCTCGCCGCCGAAGCGGTGGCCGACGCACTGATCGCCGGCAGCGAGGGCGGTGACCAGCTCAACAGCTACGTCAGCGCGTTCAAGGCCAGTTGGCTGCATGAAGAGCTGTTCGCCAGCCGCAACTTCGGCCCGGCCATGCACAAGTTCGGCCCGATCCTCGGCGCTGCGTTCAACTACGTCGACCAGAACTGGTTCGGCGGCAAGCTGCCGTTCACCCTGCACGACACCAAGCCGGATTACGCCTGCCTCAAGCTCGCGGCGGATTCGCAAAAGATCGACTATCCGAAACCCGACGGCAAGCTCAGCTTCGACAAGCTCAGCTCGGTATTCCTCTCCAGCACCAACCACGAAGAGGAACAACCCTGCCACCTGAAGCTGGCCGACCCGAGCATCCCGATCGCCAGCAACCTGCCGCTGTACGACGAACCGGCGCAGCGCTACTGCCCGGCGGGCGTTTATGAAGTGATCACCCAGGAAGACGGCAACAAGCGCTTCCAGATCAACGCGCAGAACTGCGTGCACTGCAAGACCTGCGACATCAAGGACCCGGCCCAGAACATCACCTGGGTCACCCCTGAAGGCGCCGGCGGGCCGACCTACCCGAACATGTAGGCCCTGTCCCGCATCAAAAAGCCCCCGCGCCGTTTGGCCCGGGGGCTTTTTCGTATCAGGCGGTACCGACTCCCTTAAAAAGCCCCTTGGCGTCGGTCGAATAGTTTGACCAGCGCGGCGTTTAGTCTTGCGCTCTACAGCTCAGCACTCACTGGCTCAATTGTCACCACACATGAGCGGCACTGGCTCGGCATCGAACGTCAGTAGCTCGCGACGCCCAAAATAGAGCGCCGTCAGCAACCCGACCATGCCCATGAACAGGCAGAAACCGACACACACCCACGGGCTCCACGGCATCAGCGCGATCAGCGCCAGCGGTGTGGTGCTGGCCCACAGGGCATAGGCGATGTTGTAGGTGAAGGAGATACCCGACACGCGGATATCGGCCGGGAACAGCCCGACCATCACCGACGGCACCACCCCGACCACGCCACAACACAGACCGGCCAGGGCATAGGCCAGCCAAGTCATGCCCCACTCCCCCACCAGGCTGGCGTACAGCGCCCCGATGCCCAGCGGCAGCAGCAGGCTATAGATCATCAATGCCCGCCAAGCCCCCATACGGTCCACCAGCAGCCCAGCCAGCACACAGCCAATATTGAGGAAGACGATGCCCACGCTGCTCAGCGCGAACGTATGCCCGGCGCTCATGCCAAAGCGCTGTTGCATGACGGTCGGGGTGATCACCACCAGCACCACCACCGCCGAGGTCAACACGCAGGTCAGCAGCGCCGCCGGAATCAATGCCCGACGGTGACGGCTCAGCACGCTGCGCAGCGGAAATGCCAGCGGCTGCTCACGCTGGTCGCGCAACGCCAGGAACACGGGCGTCTCACTCAACCAGCGGCGCAGCCAGACACCAATCACGCCGAACACCCCACCCAACAGGAAGGGATAGCGCCATGCATAGTCGAGAATTTCCTGGGGTGTGAACACTTGCGCCAGCAAGGTCGCAGTCAGGGCCCCGAGCAGGTAGCCGAAGGTCAGCCCCGCCTGGAGAAAGCCCAGCGCATAGCCACGACGCCCCGCTGGCGCATGCTCGGCAACGAAGGTCCAGGCACTGGGCACCTCGCCGCCCACCGCCGCCCCTTGCAGGATACGCAGCGCCAGCAGGATCAACGGCGCGGCGTAGCCGATGTCGGCGTAGGTCGGCATCACGCCGATCAGCAGGCACGGCAGTGCCATCATCAGGATGCTCAAGCTGAACACCCGCTTGCGGCCCAGGTGATCGGCGAAATGGGCCATCAGGATGCCACCCAGCGGCCTGGCCAGGTAACCGGTGACGAATATCCCGAAGCTCTGCAGCAGACGCAGCCATTCCGGCATCTCGGGCGGGAAAAACAGCTGGCTGAGGACCAGGGCAAAGAACACGAAAATGATGAAATCGTAGATTTCCAAAGCGCCACCCAACGCGGCCAGCCCCAGGGTCCGGTGGTCGCTACGGCTGAACCGTGGCGGGCGTGTGGTATCGAGCGCAGTCATGGCAGCTTCCGCAACGTGGCAAAAGGCCAAGAGAATAGCAAAAGCCTTGGGCCTGTGGCCGCCCGCGCTTCAGGAGTTGCGGCAGAACACCGTCTGCGCGAGGTTGGTGCGCCGCCGCGAGGCGTTCGAAACCCCTGCCAAACCCGGCGGCAGGGGCAACTGCCCAACCAGTACCGGCAAATCGATGATCGCCATGAAGGACTCCAGCGCCTCGCTGTCAGGCGCGTGTGGCAGGCTGATGCTGACCGCATGCCGGTCACTCGGCGGCACCGCCGGTACCTTCAGGTGAGGCGAGTGATACAGCAGCGCGTGCTGGATCTGCGAACTGACCCGGCAGAAGCGCGCCAGGTCGACCCCTGCATGGCTGGCCAACTCGATGTTGCCCACCAGAAGGTTGAAAGGCTCCAGGGCGCTGTGCACCAGGCGCTGCAGGTCGTCGAACGTCTCCACCGGAGCGATCCGGTAGTAACCCAGGCCGTTGAGCATCCTCTCCAGTTGCAGGCGCTGGCCGGGATGCTCGTCGGCAATGAGGATGCGCATGGATTTGTTAGGCATCGTCCGGACCTGGGCAGTTGGATGGTGACGGTGGCTCCATGACCATACTGCGCCGGCAACGGCAACGTCAGGCGGAGCGCCTGGACGGGGGTCTTTATTGATAGTTGTCGTGAACCCGGGAGAAATCAAGTCACCCGCTCACGGAATTTTCACATCCGCCTGCAGGCGCTCAGGACTCCCACTGGCGCATGCGCACGCGACAGTGCTTCATCGCGTTGACGATGTGCTTTTCCACCACGCTACGGGAAATATCCAGGCGCTCGGCGATCTGCTGGTGCGACAGGCCCTCAAGCTTGCGCAGCAGGAAACTGTCACGACAAGGCGCGCTCAGCTCGCCCAAGGCCTGCTGCATCAGCGCCAGGCGCTGGTCGAGCTGCATGCTGTGCGTCGGTGCCGGGCTGTGCCAGCGCTCGTCGCTGTCGAGTACCTCGAGTGGCTCGGCCTGACGTACCAGGTGCCGCCGATGATGATCGACCACCAGGTTCATTGCCGTGCGGTAAAGAAACGCACGCGGATGTTCGATCCGTTCGCCTTCCGTGCGCTCCAGCACTCGGATGTAGGCATCATGGGCGACATCTTCGGCCGCCTGACGATTGCCAAGCCGGGCGGACAGAAAACTCACCAACTCGCGATAGTAGTGTTCCACGACGGCACCTGTCGTCTCCGCTCAAGCGCTGACAGGCAGCGGCAGCAGGGCTGGATGATATCAGCGTGCGATCTTACAAATTATAATTATTCGCAGCAACACGCAGCCCCCAGCCCCGAGTTAAATCGTCATCAGTCACATTCGTTTAACTGGGATCCCCGAGCGCGTGCCGTGTTGCAGCACTCGGCCATTACCTCCGGCTGGAAGCCCGCATGACACGCACACCCAATACCCGCCGCCGAGCACTGATCGGCGCCCTGGGCCTGGCCAGCCTTTGCAGCCTGGTGGCCTGGCAGGTCCTGCCGCTGGGCGGCGCACCGGTCAGCACCGTGCCGGTGCTGCGCGCCGACATCGAAAGCAGCGTCACCGCGCTGGGCACCCTGCAACCACGACGCTACGTCGACGTCGGCGCCCAGGCCTCGGGGCAGATTCGCAAGCTGCATGTGGAGGCCGGTGACGAGGTGCGCCAAGGCCAGTTACTGGTGGAGATCGACCCGTCCACGCAACAGGCCAAGCTCGATGCCGCACGGTACTCGATCGACAACCTCAAGGCCCAGCTGGCCGAACAGCGTGCGCAGTACCAGCTAGCCCAGCAGCAATACCAGCGCCAGCAAGGCTTGGCCGCCGCCGGCGCCACCCGCCAGGAAGACCTGCAGACGGCGCAGGCGCAACTGAAGGTGACCCAGGCCCGCATCGACATGTACCTGGCGCAGATCCGCCAGGCCCAGGCCAGCCTGCGCAGTGACGAGGCAGAACTGGGCTACACGCGCATCTACGCCCCCATGAGCGGCACGGTGGTGGCGGTGGATGCCCGCGAAGGCCAGACCCTCAATGCCCAGCAGCAGACCCCGCTGATCCTGCGGATCGCCAAGCTCTCGCCGATGACCGTCTGGGCCCAGGTGTCCGAAGCTGACATCGGCAAGGTCAAACCGGGCATGACCGCCTATTTCAACACCCTGGCCGGCGGCAAGCGCCGCTGGACCAGCACCGTGCGCCAGATCCTGCCGGTACCGCCCAAGCCGCTGGACCAGACCAGCCAGGGCGGTGGCAGCCCGGCCAGCGCCACCGCCGGCACCACCGGCAGCAAGGTGGTGCAATACACCGTGCTGCTGGACGTGGACAACCCCGACGGTGCCCTGATGGCGGAGATGACCACCCAGGTGTTCTTCGTCGCCGGGCAAGCCAGCCAGGTGCTCAGCGTGCCCCTGGCCGCACTGGATGACACTCCCGGCGACGGCGTGCGCCTGGCCCAGGTGCTGAACAGCAAGGGTCAGGTCGAGGCGCGCCAGGTGCGCACCGGTTTGAGCGACCGCCTGCGGGTGCAGGTGCTCGAAGGCCTGAACGAAGGCGAGCGCCTGGTCATCGGCCTGCCTGCCGCCAGTGGGGGTTGAGATGGCCACGCCCCTGATCGAGCTGTGCGACATCCGCAAGGTCTACGGCGGTGTCGATTCGCCCAGGGTCGAGGTGTTGCGCGGCATCAGCCTGAGCATCCACCCCGGCGAGTTCGTCGCCATCGTCGGCGCCTCGGGCTCCGGCAAGTCGACCTTGATGAACATACTCGGCTGCCTCGACCGCCCCACCTCGGGCAACTACCGTTTCGCCGGCCGGGACGTCGCCGAACTGGACAGCGACGAGCTGGCCTGGCTGCGTCGCGAAGCGTTCGGCTTCGTGTTCCAGGGCTATCACCTGATCCCTTCGGGCTCGGCCCAAGAGAACGTCGAGATGCCGGCCATCTATGCCGGCACCCCGCCCGCCGAGCGCCATGCCCGCGCCCGTGCCCTGCTCGAGCGCCTGGGTCTGGCCAGCCGCACCGGCAATCGCCCGCACCAGTTGTCTGGCGGGCAGCAGCAACGGGTGTCGATCGCCCGGGCGCTGATGAACGGCGGGCACATCATCCTCGCCGACGAACCCACTGGGGCCCTCGACAGCCAAAGCGGCGCCGAGGTGATGACCCTGCTAGACGAGCTGGCCAGCCAGGGCCATGTGATCATCCTCATTACCCACGACCGTGAAGTTGCGGCCCGTGCCCAGCGGATCATCGAAGTGCGCGACGGCGAAGTGGTCAGCGACTCCCCCAGCCAGCCGTCGGCCGACATCCCTCGGCAGCTGCAGGCCGACGACCTGCGCCAGCGCCTGGACCGCGGCGCCACCCAGCGCGGCGCCTGGAAAGGCGAACTGGTCGAGTCCCTGCAGGCCGCCTGGCGAGTAATGTGGATCAACCGCTTCCGCACCGCGCTGACCCTGCTCGGCATCATCATCGGGGTCGCCTCGGTGGTAGTCATGCTCGCGGTCGGCGAAGGCAGCAAGCGCCAGGTCATGGCACAGATGGCCGCATTCGGCTCGAACATCCTCTATCTCAACGGCAAGCACTCCTCCGAGGAACTGATGGGCATCGTCACCCTCGACGATGTCGATGCCATCGGCGAACTGCCCCAGGTCAAACGGGTCATGCCGGTGATCGGCGACAAGCTCATGGTGCGCCACGGCAACAAGGGCGAGCAGTTCTACGTTGGCGGCAACAACACCTGGTTCCCCGAGATTTTCAACTGGCCCGTGGTCGAGGGCAGCTTCTACAGCGAGGCCGACGAAGCCAACGGCGCCGCCGTGGCCGTGATCGGGCAGAAGGTGCGTGACAAGATGTTCGGCCCGGGCAGCAATCCGCTCGGGCAGTACCTGCTGATCGGCAACGTGCCGTTCCAGGTGATCGGCGTGCTCCAGGGCAAAGGCGCCAGCTCCGGCAGCGAGGACAGCGACGAACGCGTGGTGGTGCCCTACTCCGCCGCCTCCATCCGCCTGTTCGGCAGCCGCGACCCGGAATACGTCACCATCGCCGCCCTGGACTCCAGCCGGGTGAAGGAGACCGAGCAGGCGATCGAGCGCCTGATGCTGCAGCGCCACCAGGGCAAGAATGACTTCGTCCTGACCAACGACGCCGCACTGATCCAGGCCGAGGCCCGCACGCAGAACAGCCTGTCGCTGATGCTCGGCGCGATTGCCGCGATCTCCCTGCTGGTGGGTGGCATCGGCGTGATGAACATCATGCTCATGACCGTGCGCGAACGCACCCGCGAGATCGGCATCCGCATGGCCACCGGCGCGCGCCAGCGCGACATCCTGCGCCAGTTCCTCACCGAGGCGGTGATGCTGTCGATGGTCGGCGGCGTGACCGGCATCGTCCTGGCCCTGGCCATCGGTGCCAGCCTGTTGCTGGCCGACATCGCCGTGGCCTTCGCCCTGCCCGCCATCCTCGGCGCCTTTGCCTGCGCCGTGATCACCGGCGTGGTGTTCGGTTTCATGCCGGCCCGCAAGGCCGCCCGCCTCGACCCGGTCAAGGCCCTTACCAGCGAATAACCCATGACGATCCCCTGCCGTATCAGCTTGCTGGCCCTGAGCCTTGGCCTGGCCGCCTGCAGCACCCCACCGCCGCCTGCGGCGAACATCGACGCCCCAGCGGCCTGGCAAGGGCCGACCAGCCCCAACCAGGCGCTGCCGGACAACCAGTGGTGGCGCGCCTTTGCCAGCCTGGAACTGGACCGGTTGGTCGAGCGCGCGCGCTCGAACAGCCACGACCTGGCGGCGGCCGCGGCGCGGGTGCGCAAGGCCCAGGCCATCGCAGTGATCGCCGGCGCGCCATTACTGCCAGAAGTACAGCTCGGCCTGGATGGCAGCCGACAGCGCCTGTTGCGCGGTGAAGGCAACAGGCAGCTCGACGCCAGCAGCAGCGAGCGCACCAGCACCTCGTTCGGCACCCGCCTGAGCGCCAGCTACGAGATCGATTTCTGGGGCGGCCTGCGCGCCACCCGCGACAGCGCGCTGCGCGGCCTGGATGCCAGCCGTTTCGATCGCCAGACCGTCGAGCTGACCCTGGTCAGCGCCGTGGCCGACAGCTACCTGCAAAGCCTGGCACTCGACGAGCAACTGCGCATCGCCCAGCTCAACCTGGACAATGCCCGCGACGTGCTGGGCCTGGTCGAAGCCCGCGAACGTTCAGGCTCGGCCACCCGCCTGGAACTGGCCCAGCAGCGCAGCCTGGTGGCGGCCCAGGAACGCCAGCTGCCGCTGCTCGAACAGCGTCGCCAGGACAACCGCATCGTCCTCGCCACCCTGCTGGGCGACCCGGTTCAGGCCCTGCCCGACAATCGCGAAATGATCAGCAACTTACAATGGCCCAGCATCGGCAGCGGCGTGCCCAGCGAACTGCTCGGCCGGCGGCCGGACATCGCCGCCGCCGAGGCGCGCCTGGCGGCGGCCAGCGCCAACATCCAGGTAGCACGGGCGGCCATGCTGCCTCGCCTGATACTCGGCGCGAACCTGGGCAGCGGTGCACGCACCCTGCCCAATGTCCTCGACAGCCCCTACTACACCCTGACGGCCGGCCTCGCCGCGCCGATCTTCAACAACGGCCGACTCAGTGCCGCGCGGGACCAGGCCAGCGCCGAACAGGAGGAATTGCTGGAGCTGTACCGCGGCAGCATCCTGGCAGGTTTCGCGGATGTGGAGAAAGCCTTGAACGCCGTCGCCGGTGTCGAACGCCAGCGCCGCTGGCAGGACCAGGAGGTGGAGCAGGCACGCGTCGCCTTCGAACTGGCCCAGCAACGTTACGCCGCCGGCGCCGAGACCCTGCTGACGGTGCTCGAAACCCAGCGCACGCTGTACCTGGCCCAGGACCAGCAGGCACAGCTGCGCCTTGAGCAGCTGCAGGGCAGCGTGGCGCTGTACAAGGCATTGGGTGGGGGCTGGCAGACGCCGGTCAAGCTGTAGGTTACGCGATTCGCTGCAAGCTCGGGTTTGCCCCCGCTTGCAGGGGCATGGGGTGCATCAGGGCACGATGTTCTTCAGTGACAGGTGGCGCGCGTACCAAGGGCGTTGCGGCACCTTGCGCAGCAGGCCATCGAGCTTTTCCTCGTTACCGAACGTAATACGCAGGGCCAGCTTCATGGTCTCCACATCCATCTCCACCGACTTACCCAGGCGCATGCCTGGCTGGGTGCTGCAGCCATGGGTGTCCGGGCCCAGCCACGGGTCGCCGGCTTCGACCCAGCGACCTGGGGCGAACCAGGGCACGCCATTGACCTCCAGCCGCCGTACCTGGCCGGGGTGGTAGCGTTCATGGGCACGGAACCAGTCGTCGATGCGGTCGTCGATCCAGCCATGGAAACCCCAGAACACCGGATTGACATGGGACGAGAACGGGTCGCCGAGAAAGTCGTTTTCGGGCTCGAACCAGCGCGCGGCAAAGTCGGCCTGGTCACGGGCGAAAGGCACCGGCGCGCCATTGTTCGGATCACGCGGCACCGACGCCCAGCACATGTGCAGCCAGTCGTGCAGGTTCATCTCCAGTTCCGAACCGAAGGCGCCCAGGGTCAGCTTCGACAGGTACAACGGGTCCTGGTACTGCGACTCCCACACCTGGAAGTTGCTGCAATAGGTTTCGCCGGCCTTGATCGCCCCGACCCACTGACCATAGGCCTCGTCACCCGGCGCCTGCCAGGTCGGCGGCACACAGTAGCCGTCATGGTTGTCGAAATAGCGGGCAAAGCCTGCGCGATCGAACTCGACGCTCGGCTGCGGCAGCGGGAAGCGCTGCCAGGAGGGCAAGTCTTGCAAGGTGCGTGCATACATCAGCATGTGCCGGTGCATGAACAGGAAATCGATACCCGAGCCATTGCGGTGCTTGCGCGGGCCCCGGGCATCGCGCTCATGGTCTCTGGGCCCCGGCTGCCAGCCCAGGCCACGCAGGGCGTCCTGCTTGTTCCGCGGCAGCTTGTGCCACTGGTCACGGGTGGCATGCCAGAGCTGATGGAACAAGCGGTGTTCGGCACCGACCACCCAGGCCAGCATCTCGGGGGTATACGGCAGGCGCTCACGGGCCTCGGGGAACAACCGCTTGACCGCGACGAAGCGGCTGTCGGGCACAGGCAGGGTCAGCGGCCGATCCAGACGCTGCACGCGCCCGCTCAGCGTGCCGCTGCCGGCATTGGCGAACTCGGCCCAGACTTCGTCAAGGCTGGCCACGCACTCGTAGCCCGGCCCACCGTGCTGATTGACCAAGCGCCAGCGCACCTGGGCGCTGCTGGCGCCGACCAGGTCGCCCAGTACGCGGTAGGTCGGCTCGCCAGCCCCACGCAAACGCTCGCCGGTATCGACGAAACCGCGCAGGCCGCGCCCCTTGGTGGCGACGTCGAGGAACATCTCGACACCTTGCTGGGGCAGCCCATCCAGGCCGCGCTCGGCACCCTCGAAGCGGATATCCCAGACGCCGCGCAGTTGGTCCGCCAGCACCTGGCCTGCGTAGTCGGCCAGCTCGACACTGGCCTCGCCTGGCGTGACGATGTCGTCCTCGGGGTCGTGGGTCAGTTGCTTGTGCGCGTAATAGGCCGCCGTGCCTGTGGCGCCCGCCACAGCCAGGCCGGCGATGAATCCTCGTCGGGAAATTGTCATTGCGCCTCAATCCGTCTTCGCGTGCCGCGACTGCTATCCAAGCTAGAACGTAGGTGGGCCAGGGAAATTTAGGCGCGGCACACACCGGCTAATTAACCGCGCATTGCGCTCGTCTGATGGGTATCTCCCGCTGACAGAGGCATGCCCATGACCTCCCCGCTTGCCCGCCTGGCACCTGCTGCCCAGGCAACGCCCTACCGGCTCTTCGACCTCGACCTCAAGGCCATCGAACCCCTGAGCCCCTCACTGACGCGCTTCGTCTTCACCGGCGAGGACGTCGCGCAGATGACCACCCTGGCCCCCGACCAGCGCGTGAAGTTGCTGTTCCCGACACCCGCCGGCGCGCCATCCAACCTGCCCAAGCAAGCGCAATGGCAGCAGGCGCGGCGCGAACTGCCGGCGCGAGACATGCCGCCCATGCGCACCTACACCATCCGCGCCCTGCGCCGCGAGGCGCTGGAGGTGGATGTGGACTTTGTCCTGCACGGCGTCAATGGCCCGGCATCGGCCTGGGCCACCCATGCCCGCGTCGGCGACCGCCTGCAGATGGTCGCCCCCAACCTGGCGTATGCCGACGACCCCGGCGGCTATGAATGGAAACCGCCACGCAGCGCCCGGCGCATTCTGCTGATCGGCGACGAAACCGCCCTGCCGGCGATTGCCGGCATCCTCGAACAAATAGCCACGACCGCGCCGGAGCTGGCAGTCGAAGCCTTCATCGAAGTCCCGTTGGAAGCCGACTGTCTCGACCTGCGCCAGAGCCCGGCTACCCGCCTGCACTGGCTGCCACGCGACCTGCTGCGCAGCGAGCACGGCCAAGGCATGCAGCACGCCGTGCGCGAGCTGGCCAGCCTGCCGGCGCTGCGTGGCGCGTCGACGGTCGAGCTGGAAGACGTGGATATCGACGAAAGCATCCTGTGGGAACAGGCCTGCGGCGAACACGGCGACTTCCATGCCTGGATCGCCGGGGAGTCGGGGACTGTCATGGATATCCGCCGCTACCTGATCAAGGAGCGCGGACTGCCGCGAGAAAGCCTGACGCTGATGGGCTATTGGCGCGCCGGGCGCGTGTTCGACTGAACATGAACAGGGGCGCCTTGCGCCCCATCGCAGGCTTACCGGCGATGGGGCCCTGACCAGCAATAGACCAAGGGGCTGAACACAGCCCCCGAATATCAACCGGCCTTGACCGCCGCCGCTACGGCTTCGGCAAATCTGGCGGCCACTTCATCGATCTGCTCGGCACTGATGATCAACGGCGGCAGGAAGCGCACCACAGCACCATGGCGGCCACCCAGCTCGAGAATCAGGCCGCGGCGCAGGCACTCGCGCTGCAGCTTCGGCGCCAGGCTGCGGCATGCCGGCGGATGCCCCTGCGCGTCGCGCTTGCCCGCCGGGTCCACCAGCTCCACGCCCAGCATCAAGCCACGGCCACGAATGTCGCCCAGCTGCGGATAGTCCTGCTGCAACCGTTGCAGGTGCCCACGCAAGCGTTGGCCCATGGCCTCGGCGTGCTCGCACAGGCGATGCTCTACCAGGTACTTCATCACCGCAGAGCCCGCCGCCATGGCCATCTGATTACCACGGAAAGTGCCGGCATGGGCGCCCGGCGACCACTGGTCA
Source organism: Pseudomonas sp. BJa3 (assembly GCF_026343815.1). NCBI lineage: Bacteria > Pseudomonadati > Pseudomonadota > Gammaproteobacteria > Pseudomonadales > Pseudomonadaceae > Pseudomonas > Pseudomonas sp. BJa3. Next base: position 26,546 of record NZ_JAOXMC010000018.1, read on the forward strand.
AGCCAGTCGCGATAGACCATCACCGCCAGTGGCAGGCTGCCGCCGATGGCCTTGGACAGGGTAACCACGTCAGGCACGATGCCGGCGTGCTCGAAGGCGAACATCTTGCCGGTGCGGGCGAAGCCGCTCTGGATCTCGTCGACGATCAGCGCCACCCCGGCCTGCTCGGTGATCCGACGCAGCCCGCGCAACCACTCGATATCGGCAGGGATCACACCGCCCTCGCCCTGCACCACCTCGACGATCACTGCAGCCGGCAGCGCCACCCCGGCTTCGGGGTCGTTCAGCAGGTTCTCCAGGTAGTGCAGGTTGGCGCGCACGCCCGCCTCGCCACCCAGGCCGAACGGGCAACGGTAGTCATAGGGGTAAGGCAGGAACTGCACGCCATTGTTCAGCAGCGCGCCAAGGGGCTTTTTCGGCCCAAGGCTGCCCATCAGGCTCAGGGCGCCCTGGGTCATGCCATGGTAGGCGCCCTGGAATGCCAGCACGGTGCTGCGCCCGGTCACGGTACGCACCAGCTTGAGCGCGGCCTCCACCGCATCGGTGCCGGTCGGGCCGCAGAACTGGATCTTGGCTTCACCGCGCAGGCCCTCGGGCAACAGGCCGAACAGGTCCTGGACGAACTGGTCCTTGACCGGCGTGGTCAGGTCCAGGGTATGCAGTGGCAGCTCGTCGGCCAGCACGCGCTGGATGGCATCGATCACCACCGGATGGTTGTGGCCCAGGGCCAGCGTGCCGGCACCGGCCAGGCAGTCGATGAACTGGCGGCCCTCGACGTCCTCGACGTACAGGCCACGGGCGCGCTTGAGCGCCAGCGGAATGCGCCGCGGGTAGCTACGGGCGTTGGACTCCTGCTGTTGCTGGCGCAGCAGCAGCGGTGAGTCCTCGAATTCATACAGCGGGCGCGGCGCGGTGGCCGGCAGCACCTGGGCAAGGCTGGAAGCGGTCGACATCGGAAAATCCCTCGCAAGCAAGCGAATGTGCCCGCCACGCGCCCTGTAACCGGATGTGTGTCGGGTTCTTATCGCTTGAAAAACGCTTCAGCGAGGTGCGGATTTAGCGGTTGCCGTCGGATTTGTTGCGGATCAACCCCCTGAGCGTGCCGGCACCTGCAGGCGCACCCGCAAGCCATCGGCCTGGCTGTCGAAACGCAGGCTGCCGGCACAGCGCTGGACGATGGCCTGGACGATCGCCAGCCCCAGGCCGCAGCCGCCGCTCTGGCCGTTGCGCCAGAAACGCTCGGTCAAGTGTTCGAGATCGCCCTGCGCGATGCCCGGGCCATGGTCGCGGACGAGGAAGTCCACCTGGCCGTCCTGCGCCTGCACATCCAGCTCCACGGCGGCATCGCCGCCATGGCGCAAGGCGTTGTCCAACAGGTTGCGCAGTGCCGCCACCGCCAGCGGCGCCGGCATGCTCAGGTAGACCTTGGCCGCCTCCTCGGGCAGATGCAGGTGAATGCGCCGGTTGTCGCCGCCACCGGCATCCTCGATGGCCTGTCGGGCAACCTGGGCGGCACTGCACTGCACGCCGTCATCGAACGACAGGCTGCCCTCGACCCGCGCCAGCATCAGCAATTGCTCCAGCGTGCGATGCATGCGGTCGGTACCCTGCTCGGCGTGTTCCAGGGCCTGTTCGCGCACCGCGCCGTCAGTCATGCGCGCCACCTGCAGGTGGGTCTTGATCGCGGTCAACGGGCTGCGCAGTTCGTGGGCGGCGTCGTCGGTCAGGCGGCGTTCACGCTCGAGGGTCTGGGCGATGCGCAGGAACAGCTGGTTCTGGGTGTCGAGCAACGGTTGCAGCTCGCTGGGCAAGCCGGCCACCTGCAGGGGTTCGACACTGTCTGCGCGGCGCCTGCGCAAGGCATCGCGCATCCGATTGAGCGGTTCCAGGCCTTTGCCAAGGCCGATCCACAACAACCCCAGGCTACCCAGCAGAGCCATCAGCACCGGTGCCGAGGCCGCCAGCAGGATCGACTGGTTCAGCGCCTCGCGCTCCTGGTGACGGTCGGCGGTGGTGATGCGCACATCGCCATGGTTATAGGTGAAGGTACGCCATGAGGCGCCATCGATGGTCTGGTCACGGAACCCGCTGCGCTCGTCGTCCATGGCGCCATCGTGCTTGTGATTGCTGGCGAGGATTTCGCCGCGCAACGAGCTGACCTGGCAAGCCATGCCATCCGGCACGCTGAACTGGTCGGCGGAGAAATGCGCATCCTGGCCCTTGGCGGTCAGCGGCTGCGGCAACTGGTCGATCAGCCCCGCGACCATGCGTGCCGAGGCCACCAGCCGCTGGTCGAGGGAGAACATCATCTGTTGGCGCAGGTCACGCAGCATCCACGCTGCCGCCAGCACCCAGATGACGATGAACACGCTGCCAAGGATCAGCGACAGGCGTACCCGCAGGCTCATGTTGCGGCCTCCTCCGGCGCCTGGGCCGGGCCCAGGCGGTAACCCAGGCCGCGCACGGTCTCGACGATGCTGTTGCCCAGCTTGCGCCGCAGGTGGTGGATATGCACGTTCAGCGCATTGCTCTCGACTTCGTCGCCGAAACCATAGACGCAGTCCTTGAGCTGCTCGCTGGAGAGCACGCGCCCCGGGTTCTGCAGCAACGCCTGGAGCAGCGCCTGTTCGCGCCGCGACAGGTCCAGTGGCCGCCCAGCCAGGCTCGCCTCGCAACTGCTGGGGTCGTAGCGCAGCGGACCATGCTCGATCACGTTCACCGCCCGCCCGGCCACCCGGCGCAGCAGGGTGTGCAAGCGGGCGGCCAGTTCGCGCAGGTCGAAGGGTTTGAGCAGGTAGTCGTCGGCGCCGGCCTGCAGGCCATCGACCCGGTCGGTGACCGCGTCACGGGCGGTGAGCACCAGCACCGGCAGGATCTCGCCCTGCTGGCGCAGGCGGCGCAGCAGCTTAAGGCCGTCTTCGTCGGGCAGGCCCAGGTCGAGGATCATCACGTCGAACTTGGCGGTCTGCAGCATCTGCCGGGCCTGCGAGGCGCTGGCCACCCGGTCCACGGTCAGGCCTTGGGCCGAGAGGCCGGCGCAGATGCCGCTGGCGATCAGGTCGTCGTCCTCGCAGAGCAGAACGTGCATGGGGAGCTCCTGGGTGGGGAAGATGGCATTGCACAGGTTCATCATTAAGGGGGGATTATGAACCGGTTTGGCGACGTTCGTCGGGCTGATAGCATCGAGCGCTGTAACTCTCCCACCAATGGTCCTAGGACCAGCTTAACCTTCAGTTAATACCCCAAGGCCAGCATGGCCTCCTTCAAAGTTCTGCCAAGGCGTCGACATGCGTGTTCTCCTGCTTTTCCTGACATTCCTGCTCGCCGGCCCTCTACAGGCCAACCCGTTCGCGGTCAAACCGGACTTCCTGCCAGTGAACGAAGCCTTCGTGCTGACCCACGACCGCCTGGAAAACGGCCAGATGCGCCTGCATTTCCAGATCAAGGACGGCTACTACCTTTACCAGAAACGCCTGAAGTTCGACGGCCTGCCCCCCGAGCAGCACCCGCCCCTGCCCCAGGCCGAGAACCACCACGACGAGTTCTTCGGCGACAGCGCGGTCTACCGCACCGAACTCGAGCTGCTGCTGCCGGCCAACGCCAGCGGTGAACTGCGCCTGGGCTGGCAAGGCTGCGCGGACGCAGGGCTATGCTATCCGCCACAGACCACCCCGATCGCCCTTGGCGGGGCGGCTGCGGCAACGCCGGCTGCCGACCAGGCCAGCGACCAAGCCCTGGCCGGCACCCTGCAACACGACAGCCTGGCCTGGAGCCTGCTGGCCTTCTTCGGCCTGGGCCTGCTGCTGGCCTTCACCCCCTGCTCGCTGCCGATGCTGCCGATCCTCGCCGGGCTGGTCCTGGGCAATGGCGCCAGCGCTCGCCGTGGCTGGTGGCTGGCCGGCGTCTATGTGTTGAGCATGGCCCTGGTGTACGCCGCACTCGGCGTGATTGCCGCGCTGCTGGGCGCCAGCCTGCAGGCCTGGCTGCAACAACCCTGGCTGCTGGGTAGCCTGGCCGGGCTGTTCGTGCTGCTCGCCCTGCCGATGTTCGGTGCCTTCGAACTGCAACTGCCCGCCGCCCTGCGTGACCGCCTGGACCGCGCCGGCCAAGGCACCCGTGGCGGCAACCTGTACGGAGCGGCGTTACTGGGCGCCCTGTCGGGCTTGCTGCTGGGCCCCTGCATGACCGCGCCACTGGCCGGCGCGCTGCTGTTCATTGCCCAGAGCGGCGACGTGCTGCAAGGGGCACTGGTGCTGTTCGCCCTCGGCCTGGGCATGGGTGTCCCGCTGTTGCTGCTGGTCACCCTGGGCAATCGCTACCTGCCACGCCCGGGCGCCTGGATGAACCTGGTCAAGGGCTTGTTCGGCTTCGTGTTCCTGGCCATGGCCCTGTACACCGTGCGCGGCCTGCTGCCGGAAACGCTGGTACTGGCCCTGGCTGGCGCCTGGTTGATCGCCCTGGGCTGGGCCGCCTGGCCTGCCCTGCAGCGTTTGCCCGCCTTGCGTGCGATCCCCCTGCTGGGCGCGCTGTGGGGTGGCCTGCTGCTGGTGGGCGCCGCAGCCGGTGGCAACGATGTGTGGCAGCCTTTGCAGCCTTTTGCCGGCAAGAGCACGGCCCCCGCCAGCGGCCACGACGCCTTTGTCACCGTCAGCGCTCCGGCCGAGCTGCAACGTGAACTCGATGCCGCCAAAGCCCGTGGCCAATGGGTGCTGGTGGACTATTACGCCGACTGGTGCGTGTCATGCAAAGTCATGGAGAAGCAGGTGTTCGCCCGTGCCGATGTCCAGGCCAGCCTTGACGATGTGCACCTGCTGCGCCTGGATGTGACCGCCGACTCCCCGGCCAGCCGCGAGCTGCTGCAACGCTACCAGGTCCCGGGCCCGCCCAGCCTGATCTGGGTCGGCCCGGAGGGCGAGGAACGTCGCGCCCGCCGCATCACCGGTGAAATCGACGCCGCCGGGTTCCTCCAGCACTGGGCCCAGACCAGGAGCCAAGGCTGATGCTCACCATCACCCTCGGGCCGCTGACCATGGCCCTCAACCACCTGCTGCTGCTTGCCGCACTGGGCATCGCCAGCCTGGTCGGCTGGCGGGTCGCAAGGCGCGGCGGCGAAAACCCCGAGTCGGCGCTGTTCAACCTGTTCCTGCTGGGCTTGCTGTTCGCCCGCCTGGGTTTTGTCCTCACCTACTGGCCGATGTACCGTGACGACCCGCTGCAGATCATCGATATCCGCGACGGCGGCTTCCTGCTCTGGGGCGGGCTGCTGGGCATCGTCCTCGGCACCTTGTGGCAAGGATGGCGCCGCCCGGGCCTGCGCCGCCCGCTGGGCTGGGCGCTGTTCAGCGGCGCCCTGTTCTGGGGGTTGGCCAGCCTGGCCAGCCACCTCTACAGCAAAGGCACCGAGCTGCCCGACATGAGCCTGCGCGACAGCCGCGGCCAGGCGGTGGCCCTGCACGACTACCGCGGCCGCCCGCTGGTGATCAACATCTGGGCCACCTGGTGCCCACCCTGCCGCCGCGAGATGCCGGTGCTGCAACAGGCCGAGGACGACTATCCCCACGTGACCTTCCTGTTCGTCAACCAGGGGGAGACCCCCGAGAACGTTAGCACCTTCATGGCCACCACCGGCCTGACCCTCTCCAACGTGCTGTTCGACGGCACCGGCGAGCTGGCCCGCAAGGTCGGCTCCATGGCCCTGCCCACCACCCTGTTCTACAACGCCGAAGGGCGGCTGGTCGGCAGCCACCTGGGCGAACTGTCGCGCGCCAGCTTGCGCCACGCCCTGGAACCCTTCGAACGCGCCAACGCGCCCGCCCCACAAGGAAACTGACATGCGATTGAATGCGCTGCTGCCCCTGACCCTCGCCCTGCTCGCCGCCCCCTCGCTGCAAGCAGAGGAACTGCCCAAGGCGATCCAGCAACTGCAAGCCAAGGGCGCCGTGATCAAGGGCAGCTTCGACGCCCCCAATGGGCTGCGCGGCTATGCCGCCGAGTTCCACAACAACGGCATCGCCCTGTACCTCACCCCCGACGGCAAGCACGTGCTGGTCGGCAGCCTGTTCGACGAGCAAGGCAAGGACCTCAGCGCCGAGCCACTGGAAAAACTGGTGTACGCACCGATGAGCAAGGCCGTGTGGGCGAAGATGGAAAAGACCGCCTGGATCCAGGACGGCAAGGTCGACGCGCCGCGTACCGTCTACCTGTTTAGCGACCCCAACTGCCCCTACTGCAACATGTTCTGGCAACAGGCCCGTCCTTGGGTCGAGTCAGGCAAGGTGCAGCTGCGCCACATCATGGTCGGCATCATCCGCGAGGACAGCCCGGGCAAGTCCGCCGCGCTGCTCGCCGCCAAGGACCCGGCCAAGGCCTTGCAGGAACACGAGAAGGCCGGCAAGGCCAGCACGCTCAAGGCACTGGACAAGGTGCCGGAGGCGGTACAGAAGAAGCTCGAGGCGAACCTGGCGCTGATGGAGGAACTGGGCCTGGCGGCAACCCCGGCGATCTTCTATCAGGACGAGCAGGGGCAGCTGCAGAGCCAACAAGGCGCCCCGCGGCCGGAAATGCTCGGGAAGATCCTCGGCAAACGCTGAAAACCATCGCGGGGCAAGCGGCACAGAGTCGATGCGACTTGCCCCGCGATGACCGTTACAACGCCTCCAGCTCCGCCATCAGGTCGCTCAACCTATCGACCTTGGCGTCATCCAGCGCGCTGTCCTGCAGCCCGCGCACATAGTCCGCCAGCTCTTGCACCGTGCTGCACTCGAACATCGCCCGCAGCGGCACGTTCAACTGCAGGGCCTTCTGCACCCGCGATGCGATCTGCGTTGCCAGCAGCGAATGCCCGCCCAGCTCGAAGAAGTTGTCGCGCACACCCACCCGCTCGGCCTTGAGCACATCGGCCCAAATCCCGGCGAGGGTCTCTTCAAGCTCGTTGCGCGGCGCCAGGTAGGCCTGGCTGTGCTGGCCACCGATATCGATGGCCGGCAGCGCCTTGCGGTCAAGCTTGCCGTTGGCGTTGTGCGGCAGGCTGTCGAACCAGCCCCAGTGCAGCGGCACCATGTACTCCGGCAACTCGGCGCGCAGGCGCTGCTTGAGCTGGTCGAGCAGCGCGGCGTCGGCACTGACGCCCTGGTGCGCCACCAGGTAGCCGACCAGGTGCTTGCCGTTGACGCCCTCCTGCACGCCCACCGCGGCATCGCGCAGCTCCGGCTGTTCGTGCAGGCGCGCCTCGATCTCGCCCAGCTCGATGCGGTAGCCACGGATCTTCACCTGATGGTCGATACGCCCGACGTACTCCAGCACGCCATCCGGACGGCGCCGCGCCAGGTCGCCGGTGCGGTACAGGCGCTCACCAGGCGCACCGTACGGATGCGGAATGAACGCCTGCGCCGTGCGCAGCGGGTCGCCGACATAGCCACGGCCCACACCGGTACCAGCGACGCACAGCTCGCCCACTGCGCCCAGCGGCACCAGGGTCTGGTCCTCGCCGAGCAGGTACAGGCGGTTGTTGTCGGTCGGCGTGCCTATCGGCAGGTAGCTGCCCTGGGTCGAGGCGGCATCGACGCGGAAGAACGCCACGTCGTCCGAGCACTCCGCCGGGCCGTAGGCGTTGACCAGGCCGATGGCCGGGTAGCGTTGCAGCCACTGCGCGGCCAGCTCGGGCGGCATGGCCTCGCCGGTCGGCAGCATCCAGCGCAGGCCATCGAGCGCCTGGTGATCGTTGGCCAGCATGCCCTGGATCAGCGACGGCACACTCTCCAGCACGGTGATGCCGGTGGCCTGCACATGGCTCAGCAGGCTTTGCGGATCATGGGCGATGGCGTTTGGCACGATCTCCACCTTGGCCCCGAACAGCGGCGCGGCGAGGAACTGCCACACCGAGATGTCGAAGCTCTGCGAGGCGGTCTGGACAATTACGTCCTGCTCGTCCAGGGCCAGGTACGGCACCTTGCTCAGCTGGTTGTTGAGCATGCCGCGCTGCTCGACCATCACGCCCTTGGGCAGGCCGGTGGAGCCGGAGGTGTAGATCACGTAGGCAAGGTTGTCCGGCGCGCTGTGGATGCCAAGGTTATGGCTGGCCACGTTGCTTGCCTGCACGTCTTCCCAGACCAGCAGCTTCGGCCGCGCCGCGCCCGCCACTTCATCAAGCAACTGGCGCGCCTGCTCGGCGCAGGCCGCGCTGCACACCAGCACCGGCGTGCGGCTCAGCTCGACGATGCGTTGCAGGCGCGCCGCCGGCAGGCCCGGATCCAGCGGCAGGTAGCCGGCGCCGGCCTTGAAGCTGCCGACGATCATGCCCAGCAGCGCCAGGCCGCGCTCGGCCAGCAGCGCCACCGGTTGGTCGATGGCCACGCCAGCCGCAACCAAGGCATGACCCAGCCGGTTGGCCGCCACGTTCAGGCCCGCATAGTCGTAAGCGGCCGTCTCGCAACGGGCGACGGTGCGCTGCGGATGCGCGGCCACCCGTGCCTCGAACAGCTCGACGTAGCTCTGCTCCAGCGCATAGGCATGCTCGGTGCGGTTGCAGTCCTCGAGCAGGAAGCGTTGTTCGTCGGCCCCCAGCAGTGGCAGCTCGCCGACCTCGCCCTCGAAGCCCTCGACCAGGGCCAGCAGCAGGCGCTTGAATTCGGCGAGCAGGCGCTCGACGGTCGGGTAGTCGAAGTAGCGCTGGTCGAACGACAGGTGCAGGCCCAGGTCATCGCCCGGGTAGCACACCGCGGTCAGCGGGAAGTTGGTGTGGGTCCGGCCCGAGTCGGAGCTGGCGTCCAGATGCTGGGCGTGGTCGAGCACCGCAGTTTCCACCGGGGCGTTCTCGAACACGAACAGGCTGTCGAACAGCGGCTGGCCCTTGGGCAGTTCGCTGCATTCCTGGATCGCCACCAGCGGCAGGTACTCGTATTCACGCAACTGCATGTTGCGATCGAGCAAGCCCTGCAGCCACTGACGCACGCTGCTGCGCTCGCCCGGCTGCGGCAACTGCACGCGCAGGGCGATGCTGTTGATGAACAAGCCGACCGTGCGCTGCATCTGCGGCAGGCTCACCGGGCGCCCGGCCACGGTGACGCCGAACACCACGTCGCGATCGCCGCTGTAGCGCGCCAGGGTCAAGGCCCAGGCCGCCTGGGCGAAGGTGTTGACCGTCAGTTGGTGGGCCTGGGCCAGTTCACGCAGGCGGGCGCCCTCGCTCACTTGCAGGCGGGTGTAGCAGTCACCCACGACCATGCCGTCACCGGCGTGGTCATGGCGCAGCGGACGGTCGCTGGGAATCGCCGTGGCGCGCTCGAAGCCGGCCAGGTTGGCCTGCCACCACTGGCGCGCCTGGTCGAGATCCTGGCGCTGCAGCCAGCCGATATAGTCGCGGTAGCGCGGCGGTACCGGCAACTGGGCCTGGCGCCCTTCGCCCAGGGCCTGGTAGATCTCGAAGAAGTCGTTCATCAGCAGCGAGCGGCACCAGGCATCGATGAGGATGTGGTGGTTGCTCATCATGAACCAGTAACGCGCATCGTCCACGCGCACCAGGCGCAGGTGGAACGGTGCTTCGCGCAGCAGCTCGAAGCCGGCCTCGCGCTCCTCCTTGTGCAGCGCTTGCAGGCGCGCTTCCTGGGCGTGCTCGTCAAGGCCGCGCCAGTCCTGGTAGTCCACCGCGGTCTTGCCGGGTTTGTGGATGATCTGCAACATCGCTTCGCCGGCGTTCCAGCTGAACGAGGCACGCAACGCCTCGTGGCGCGCCACCACCGCCTGCCAGGCCTGGGCGAAGCGCTCGGGGTCGAGGGCGCTGTTGATGCGGTAGCGGTCCTGCATGTAGTAGATGCCGGTGCCCGGCTCGAGCAGGGTGTGCAGCAGCAGGCCTTCCTGCATCGGCGTCAGCGGGTAGACGTCCTCGATCTCGGCGGCCGGGATCGGCAGCGTGTCGATCTGCTCCTGGGTCAGTTGCGCCAGGGGGAAGTCCGAGGGGGTGAAGCTGCCGTTGCCGTCCGCCAGGCAATGGGCGACCAACGCCAGCAGCTCCTGGCGATAGGCCTCGGCCAGACGGGCGATGGTCGCCTCGTCATAGCGCTCGGCACTGTAGCTCCAGCGCAGTTGCAGTGCGCCGCCGTAGACCTGGCCATCGACGCTCAGCCAGTTCGGCAGCGGCGCATCCAGGTCATGGGCCAGGCCCACCGGGGCGTCCAGCGGCTGGAACAGTGCCGCCTGGTCGAACTGTTGGTCGAACTGACCGAGGTAGTTGAAGGTGATCCGGGCCTGGGGCAAGGCGGCCATGCGCTCACGCCCTAGCTCGTCGGCCAGGTAGCGCAGCACACCGTAGCCCTGGCCTTTGTGCGGCACCTGGCGCAGTTGTTCCTTGATGCGCTTGATCGACGTGGCGCGACCAACTTCGCCATCAGCCATTACGGGGCTCAGGCTCAGTGGGTAGGCGTTGGTGAACCAGCCGACGCTGCGGGTCAGGTCCATGTCCTCGAACAGACCATCGCGACCATGGCCTTCCAGCTGCACCAGCACCTGCTCGTCGCCGCTCCAGTGGCACAGTGTGCGCGCCAGGGCAGTCAGCAGCAGATCGTTGACCTGGGTGTGGTAGGCCGCCGGCGCCTGTTGCAGCAGTTGGCGGGTCTGTTCCACGTTCAGGTCGATGGCAAGGCTGCGGGCATGGCGGTGCAGGTTGCCGCCTTGAGGGTGGTCGCAGGGCAGTTCGCGACGGGCGCTGCCCAGTTGCGCTTCCCACCAGCCCAGCTCGTCGCGCAGCGAATCGCTGCCGGCATAGCTGGCCAGGCGCGCCGCCCAGTCGCCCATGGCATGGGTCTTGGCGGCCAGGGTTTCACCGCGGTACAGCGCCTGCAGGTCTTCCAGCAAGACGCGCCAGGATACGCCATCGACCACCAGGTGGTGGATCGCCAGCAGCAGGCGCTGGACGCCCTGGTCATCGCTGACCAACAAGGCGCGCAGCAGCGGCCCCTCGGCCAGGTCCAAGCTGCGCTGCACATCGGTATACAGTGCCTGGCAGTCGTCGAAATCGCTCACCGTCGCGGTCCACAGCAACGGCTGTGTGCTCGGCTGGGCGTACTCGGCCTGCCAGCGGCCGTTGGCCTGGCCAAAGCGCAGGCGCAGGCTGTCGTGGTGTTGCACCAGCGCGGCCAAAGCCTGCTCCAACTCCTCGGCCTGCAATGGCTGGCGCACACAGAGCAGCACCGCCTGGTTCCAGTGCTGCGGTTGCGGCACTTCGCTGTCGAAGAACCAGTGCTGGATCGGCGTCAGGCCGGCGCTGCCCTGACGTGCGCCCTGCTCGATAGCGCTCGGCGCCTCGCTGCGGGTCACCACTGCCGCCAGGGTCTGGATGGTCTGGTGCTGGAACAGGTCACGTGGGGTGAACTGCAACCCCAGCTGGCGGGCACGGCTGACCACCTGGATCGACAGGATCGAGTCGCCGCCCAGTTCGAAGAAGTTGTCCTGCACGCCGATGCGCGGCAGGTTGAGCACCTCGCGCCAGATCTGCGCCAGCTGGCTTTCCAGCTCGTTGGCCGGGGCCTGGTAGTGCTGACGCGCCTGCTCCAGGTCCGGGGCCGGCAACGCTCGGCGGTCGAGCTTGCCGTTGCCCATCAGCGGCAGGCTGTCGAGCAGCACCAGGTGCGCCGGCACCATGTAGTCGGGCAGGTGCCGGCGGGCATCGGCCTTTACCGCCTCGCGCAGCAGGGCCTGGGCCTCGCCGTCGGCGCTCGCCTGTGGGCACACCAGGTAACCCACCAGTTGCTTGCCGCCCGGCAGGTCGAGGGCCAGGACCACTGCCTCCTCGACGTCGGCGTGCTCCTGCAGGCGGCTCTCGATCTCGCCCAGCTCGATACGGAAGCCACGGATCTTCACCTGCTGGTCGGCCCGCCCGACATACTCCACCAGGCCATCGGCGCGCAGGCGCACCAGATCGCCGGTACGGTACAGGCGACCGCCGGCATGGCTGAACGGGTCGGCGACGAAACGCTCGGCACTCAGGCCCGGACGGTCGTGGTAGCCCTGGGCCAGGCCGGCACCGCCGACATACAGTTCTCCGATGCCGCCTTGCGGCAGCAGCGCCAGGTCCTCGTCAAGGATATAGGCGGTGCGGGCACCGATGACCCGGCCGATCGGCACGCTGCCGGCGTCGACCGGTATCTGCTCCGGTGCCAGGCAGGCCAGCGGCATCACCACCGTTTCGGTCGGGCCGTAGGCGTTGAAGAACTGTTGCGGCGCAAAGGCCTGGCGGATGCGTTGCAGGTGCTCGCCGGTCAAGGCCTCGCCACCGGTGATCACCAGGCGCACCGGCAATTGCTCGCCCTGCCCGGCCAGGTACTGGGCCAACTGGCTGCCGTAGCTCGGGGTGAAACCGAGCACGCTGACTTGCTGCTCGCGCACCAGCTGGCAGATTTCCTCGGCGCCCCACTGGCCCTGGGCACGCAACACCACGCGGGCACCGCACAGCAGCGGCACCAGCAGGCGCTCGCTGGCGGCGTCGAAGTTGATCGAATAGAAGTGCAGCTCGCAGTCGTCGCTGCGCATGCCGAACTCGGCGATCACCGCCTTGCAGTGCATGGCAATTTCACCGTGGCTGACCACCACGCCCTTGGGCTTGCCAGTGGAACCGGAGGTGTAGATCAGGTAGGCCTGGTGCTGCGGCAGGTTGAGGTTGTCCAGGGCGGCGTCGCTGTAGGCGGAAAGGCTCGCGGCATCGTCCTCCAGGCTCCAGCGGGCAACGCCTGGCGGCAGTTCGCCCAGGGTGTCGAGCAACGCCCGCTGGCCGATCAGCAGGCCCAAGCGGCTGTCCTCGATCATGTAGCGCAGGCGGTCGAGCGGGTATTCCGGGTCCAGCGGCACGTAGGCGCCACCGGCCTTGAGGATGGCCAGCAGGCCGACCACCATCTCCAGCGATCGCTCCAGCGCCAGGCCTACCCGCACCTGCGGGCCGACGCCGCGCTCGCGCAGGGCGCGGGCCAGGCGGTTGGCCTGCTGGTCGAGCTCGGCGTAGCTCAGGTGCTGGCCGGCGAAGGTCAGGGCCAGGGCCTGCGGGGTCCGCTCAGCCTGGGCGGCGAACAGCCCGTGCAGCGTCTGGTCCAGTGCGAAGTCCTGCTCGCCCTGCAGCTGGCCGATCAGCACCTGCTGCTCGGCTTCAGCCAGCATCGGCAGTTCGCACAGGCGCTGCTGCGGATCGTCGATCAGCGCCACCAGCAACTGCTGCCAGTGCTCGGCCATGCGCGCGATGCGCGGCTCATCGAACAGGTCGCGGCTGTAGGTGAAGCAGCAGCCCAGGCGGCCATCGAGGTCGGTGACCTCAAGGTACAGGTCGAATTTGGTGGCGCTGGCGTCGTTGACCAGGTAATCCACCTGCATGCCCACCAGTTCACGGCTCTGCTGGAAGGCCCAGCGCTGCACGTTGCACATCACCTGGAACAGCGGGTTGTAAGCGCTCGAGCGCGGCGGCTGCAAGGCCTCGACCAGTTGCTCGAATGGCAGGTCCTGATGCGACTGGCCATCGATGATGGTCTGGCGCACTTGGTCGAGCAACGCGCCGGCGCTCATCTGCCCGTCCAGTTCGCAACGCAGCACCTGGGTGTTGAGGAAGGCGCCGATCAACCCCTCGCTTTCCGGGCGAATACGGTTGGCCACCGGCGCGCCGATGCGCAGGTCGCGCTGGCCGCTGTAGCGGTGCAGCAACGCGGCCAGGGTAGCGGTCATGGTCATGAACAGGGTCAGGCCGCGCTGGCTGTTGAAGGCGTGCACGCGCTTGACCAGCGCCGGATCCAGGTCGAAGCGGTACAGCTCGCCGCGGTGGCTCTGCACTGCCGGGCGTGGACGATCGGCGGGCAGCGCCAGCACCGGATGCTCATCGCCCAGGCGGTCCTTCCAGTAGGCCAGCTGGCGATCGCCCTCGCCGCTTTCCAGCCACTGGCGCTGCCATACGCTGTAGTCGAGGTACTGCACCGGCAGCGGCGCCAGCGGCGACTCGCGCTCGTCGACGAAGGCCTCGTACAGCTCGCCCAGTTCGCGGGCGAAGATGTCCATGGCCCAGCCTTCGGTGACGATATGGTGCAGGGTCAGGACGAAGTAGTGCTCGCGCTCGCCGGCCTTGACCAGGCAGGAGCGCAACAGCGGACCGCGCTCCAGGTCGAACGGCTGGTGCGCCTGGTCGTCGGCCAGTTGCTGCAGGCGTTGCTGGCGGGCCTCGCCGGCCAGGGCGCTGAAGTCATGCCAGTGCAGTTGCACGTGGCTGTGATCGGCCACGCACTGGTGAGGCTTGCCGTCGATGCTGGGGAAAGTGGTGCGCAGGGTTTCGTGACGCACGATCAACGCCTGCAGGGCGCGCTCGAAGGCATCCACATGCAGCAGGCCCTGGAAGCGAGCCATGCCGCCGACGTTGTAGGCGGGGCTATGCGGATCCATCTGCCAGAGGAACCACATGCGCTGCTGCGAGTACGACAGCGGCACCGCCTGGCGGCGGTCGACACGGGCGATGGCACCTTGCAGGTTGTGTGCGCCGCAACCCTGCAGACGGGAAATTTCGGCGCAGAACGCGCCCAGCTCGCTGGCCTCGAACAAGGCCTTGAGCGGCAACTCGACATCCAGCGCCTGGCGAGTGCGCGAGACGATCTGGGTGGCCAGCAGCGAGTGGCCGCCGAGGGCGAAGAAGTCATCCTGCAAGCCGACCTGCGGCCGGCCCAGGACCTCGCGCCAGATCGCCGCGACCTGTTGTTGCAATGCACTTTGCGGCTCGACATGTTCATGTTGCTGCCAGACCGGTGCCGGCAGCGCCTTGCGATCGACCTTGCCGTTCGGCCCCAGGGGCATCTGCGCAAGATGGATGAGTTGTGCCGGCACCATGTAGGCCGGCAGGCGCTCGGCCAATGCGGCCAGCAGCGCCTCGGTCTGCTCGACACCGCTGTAATAGCCCACCAGCTGGGCACCGACGGCATCCTTGTGGATCAGTACCAGTGCCTGGGCGACACCCGGCTCGGCCAGCAGCACAGCCTGCACCTCCTCCGGCTCGACGCGGAAGCCGCGCACCTTCACCTGCTGGTCGAGGCGCCCCAGGTACTCCAGGGCCTGGCTCTGCACATGCCAGCGGGCGCGGTCGCCGCTGCGGTACAGCCGTGCGCCGTCGCCATCGGGCTGCGGCACGAAGCGCTCGGCGGTCAGCCCAGGGCGGCCGAGGTAGCCGCGGGCCATGCCGGCGCCACCCAGGCACAGCTCGCCGGGCACGCCCGGCGCGGTCAACTCGAACTCATCGTCCAGCACCCGGCACAGCACGTTGCCCAGCGGGCGGCCGATGGGCGAGCGCTCGCCGTCATTCGCCTGGCAGTGCCAGTGGGTGACGTTGATCGCGGTTTCAGTCGGACCATAGCGGTTGTGCAGTTGCACCTGTGGCAGCAGTTGCAGCACGCGGTCACGCAACGCGGCGGACAACGCCTCGCCACCGGAGAACAACCGGCGCAGGCTGGTGCAGCCGGCGGCCAACGGCTCCTGGACGAACACCTGCAGCAACGGCGGGACGAAGTGCAGCGTGGTCACCGCGTGTTGCTGGATCAGTTGGGCGATGCGCTGCGGATCGCGATGTTCGCCGGGGCCAGCCAGGACCAGCTTGCAACCGGTGACCAGCGGCCAGAAGCACTCCCACACCGACACGTCGAAGCTGATCGGCGCCTTCTGCATCAGCACGTCGCTGTCAACCAGCGCATAGCTGGCCTGCATCCACTGCAGGCGCTCGGCCAGCGCCGCATGGGTGTTGCCCACGCCCTTGGGCTGGCCGGTGGAGCCGGAGGTGTAGATCACATAGGCGAGGTTGTCGCCGTGCAGGTGCAGGCCGGGGGCCTGGCTTGGCCAGCTGTCCAGGTGCAACTGGTCGAGGGCGATGGCGCTCACGCCTTCGACCTGCGGCAGTTTGTCGAGCAGGCTGCTGTGGCTGAGCAGCAGGCCGGCCTGGCAATCACCGAGCATGTAGGCCAGGCGCTCGGCCGGGTAGTCGGTGTCCAGCGGCACGTAGGCGCCACCGGCCTTGAGAATGGCCAGCAGGCCGACCAGCAGCTGCGGCGAACGCTCCAGGGCAATCGCCACGCAAGTGTCCGGACCGACGCCCTTGTCGCGCAGGTAGTGCGCCAGGCGGTTGGCCTGCTGGTGCAGTTCGGCATAGCCCAGTTGACCGCCCTCCCACACCAGCGCGGTGCGCTCGGGGCTCAGGCGCGCCTGTTCGTTGAGTTGCTCGACCAGCAGGCGCGGCGCGCTCACCATGGGCGCCTGGCCCCACTCGAGCAGTTGCGTCTGGCTGTGTTCGTCGAGCAGGCGCACCTCGCCAATGGCCAGCTGCGGCTCGGCGCAGACCTGTTCGAGCAAGGCCAGCAGATGGCTGGCCAGGCGCTTGACGGTGGCCGCCTCGAACAACCCGGCGGCGTAGTCGAAGGCCAGCGTCAGGCGGCCCTGGTGGTCTTCCTCGCTGTGCAACTGCAGGTCGAACTTGGCTTCGCGGCTGTGCCACGGCAGCTCTTCGGCGAGCAGGCCGGGCAGGCGACGCAAGGCCGACAGGTCGCGTTGCTGGTGGTTGAACATGACCTGGAACAGGCCTTGTTCACGGGCCTGCGGCAGCGCCTCGAGCAGTTGCTCGAAGGGCAGGTCCTGATGGGCCTGGGCCTCCAGGGTGGCTTGGCGCGCCTGGGCCAGCAGCCCGGCGAACGGCAGGCGGCCGTCGAGCTCGGCGCGCAGCACCTGGGTGTTGATGAAGAAGCCGACCATGCCTTGGGTTTCCAGGCGCGGGCGGTTGGCGTTGGGCACGCCGACGCGGATGTCGCCCTGGCCGCTGTAGCGATGCAGCACGGCCTGCCAGCCGGCCAGCAGGACCATGAACAGACTGGCCTGCTGCTCGCGGGCCAGGTCCTTGAGGGCGCTGGTCAGTGCCGCAGGTACCTTGAGGCTGTGGCGCGCGGCGCGGCTGTGCTGCTGGCTGGCGCGGGGCTGGTCGGTGCACAGGTCGAGCACCGGCAGTTCGTCACCCAGCTTGTTCTTCCAGTAGTCGAGCTGGCGGGCGCTTTCGCCATCGGCCAGCCACTGGCGCTGCCACTGGCCGTAGTCGGCGTAGCCCAGCGTCAGTTCGGGCAGTTGCACGGCCTGGCCCTGTGCGGCGTACAGGCGAGCGAACTCATCCAGCAGGATGTTCAGCGACCAGCCGTCGGCGACGATGTGGTGCAGGGTCACCCACAGCTGGTGCTCTTCGTCGTCCAGGCAGGCCAGGGTCACCCGCAGGAGCGGGCCCTGGCGCAGATCGAACGGCTGCTGCGCCTCATCCTCGCGGCACGCGGCCACCTCGGCGGGAGACTGCCCTTCGAGGTCCAGATGACGCAGGGTGAACGCCTGGCTCGGCAGGATGCGTTGCACGGCCTGGCCGTCGACTTCGTCGAACAACGTGCGCAGGGATTCATGGCGTGCCACCAGGGCCTGGAAGCTGGCCTGCAGCGCCGCGACATCCAACTCGCCGCGCAGGTGCAGCCCGGCGGGGATGTTGTAGGCGGCGGACTGCGGCTCCAGCTGCCACAACAGCCACAAGCGGTTCTGTGCCAGTGACTGCGGCAGGGCCTGGTCGCGGGCCTGGGTTTCGATGGTGCCGGCGGCGCTGCCACCTTCGGCGAGGACGGCCGCCACGGCGGCGCTGTATTCGGCCAGGGTCGGTGCTTCGAACAGGGTGCGCAGGCTGAGCTGGATGCCCAGTTCGTCGCCCAGGCGCGCGGTCACCTGGGTGGCCGCGATGGAGTTGCCGCCCAGCAGCAGGAAGTGATCGTGCGCCGCCACCGCCTCGACCTTGAGCAGCTCACGCCAGATTCCCGCGATCCGTGCCTGCAGGTCGTCACCGGCCACGCCATTGCCCTGCTCCGTCTGCGCCATCGGGAAACGCGCATAGATATCCAGGCTGCCGTCGTTCATGCGCAGGCGGCAGGCCGAGCGCTGCAGCTTGCCGCTGGAGGTCTTGGGCAAGGCGCCCGGGTTGAGCAGCAACACCACGGCCGGCGCCTGGCGACAGGCATCGGCAGTGACCCGGCGCAGAGTATTGATCAGCGCCTCGGGCGTGTGCGCCTTCTGCACATTGCGGCTGATCTCCACCGCCACGCCAATGCCCTCCTCGCCCTGGTCGTCGACGGCAAACACCGCCACCCGGCCCTTGCGCAGCACATCGACTTCACGCTCGAGGGTCTTTTCCAGGTCCTGCGGGTAGATGTTCTGGCCACGGACGATAAGCATGTCCTTCAAGCGCCCGGTGACGAACACTTCGCCATCGCGCATGAAGCCGAGATCGCCGGTACGCAGCCAGGTCTGGCCGTCACGCTCGACAAAGGTCCGCGCGCTGGCCTCGGGATTGCGCCAATAACCCAGGGCGATGCTCGGGCCACCGGCCCAGATCTCGCCGACCCGGTTGTCCTCCAGCACCTCCAGGCGCTGCGGCTCGACAATGCACACCGCGTGACCCGGCTGCGGGTAGCCGCAGCTCATCAGCACGCTGCCCTGGCCGGGCTCGGCGCGGTTGGCGGCGAAGGCCTCGGCATCCAGCGCCAGCGCGCCGATACCCTGGCCACGGCGGCTGCCGCTGACGAACAGGGTAGCCTCGGCCAGGCCATAGCTGGCGAAGAAGCTGCTGGCGGTGAAGCCGCAGGCGGCAAACTTTTCAGCGAAGGTATCGAGACTGTCCTGGCGGATCGGCTCGGACCCCGAATAGGCCACGCGCCAGTGGCTCAGGTCCAGGCCGGCGAGCGCGGCCTCGCTGACCCGCTCGCTGCACAGCCGGTAGGCGAAATCCGGACCGCCACTGATGGTGCCGCCGTACTCGCTGATCGCCTGCAGCCAGCGCAATGGCCGGGCGAGGAAATAGCCCGGCGACATCAGCACGCAGGGCACGCCACTGAAGATCGGCTGCAGCAGGCCACCGATCAGGCCCATGTCGTGGTACAGCGGCAACCAGCTGACGATCACGTCGTCCGGATTCAGATCGATGCCGAAACCGTGGCGAATCAGCTGTTCGTTGGCCACAAGGTTGCCATGACTGACCTGCACGCCCTTGGGCAGCGCGGTGGAGCCGGAGGTGTATTGCAGAAAAGCGATGTCGCTGCCTTCCAGCACCGGCTCGTGCCATTGCGCGGCCAACTGCGGATCCAGGCTGTCCACGGCCAGCAGGCCCGGAGCCTTGGCGCCAGCCAAGGCGTCGAGACCCTGCAAGCTGTCTTCCAGCGCCTTTACCGTCAGCAGCAAGCGCGGTTCGGCGTCGTCGATGATCGACAGCAGGCGTTCCTGATGGTGCTGACGCGACGACTCCGGCGGGTAGGCCGGCACGGCGATCACCCCGGCATACAGGCAGCCGAAGAACGCCGCGACGTAGTCCGGCCCACTGGGAAACAGCAGTACGGCACGCTCGCCGAACCCGGCCTGCGACTGCAACGCCGCCGCGATGGTCCGTGCGCGCTGGTCGAGGTCCCGATAGCTGAGCACTGCCTGCTCGCCGGGCGCATCGGCCAGGAAGCGCAAGGCAATGCGCTCCGGGGTCTGGGCGGCGCGTTGCGCCAAGGCCTGGACCAGCGAGTGCGGGAGTTCGAAGGCGTCCGTCATGGAATGTTCCTGCCAGTGTCTGGGTGAGTCGCGCCTGACTGGTCCGCGCGACTGGCGGGCAGTGTTGGGCAGCCGAGATGTACACAGGGGAACGGATGGGCGGGAAAAGAAATTAGGCCCATCGGGAAGGCCGCAAAGGGCGAACGCAGAGGCAAAAGTTGAAGCGTTTCACACAGCGAAGCTTAGAACTGAAATGTATGAAAACTCATTAACTTTCGTATTTGACAATCATTATCATTACGAATAGCTTGTCGCACGTCGTAGGAAGCCTCCTTAAGAGGTGCGCTCCCTCTCCTCTCTGAGACAAGGTGATTTCCATGGCGGAACAACTATCCACAGGTAAGTGCGATTCACCGTTACTCCAGGCATTCGTCGACAACCGCAGCATCCTGGTCAAGATCGCAGCCCGCATTACCGGCTGCCGCTCGCGCGCCGAGGATGTGGTGCAGGATGCCTTCTTCAGGCTCAGCGCCGCCCCGCAGATCACCTCATCGTTCAAGGCCCAGCTCAGCTACCTGTTCCAGATCGTGCGCAACCTCGCTATCGATCACTACCGCAAACAGGCCATGGAACTGAGGTACTCCGGCAGCGAAGAGGAAGGGATGAACGTGGTCATCCAGAACGCTTCACCTGAAGCCACCCACATCAACCTCGCCACCCTGGAACACATCGCCGACGCCCTCGAGGAATTGCCCAAGCGCACCCGCTACGCCTTCGAGATGTACCGCCTGCATGGCGTGCCGCAGAAAGATATCGCCAAGGAGCTGGGCGTCTCGCCGACACTGGTCAACTTCATGATCCGCGATGCGCTGATCCATTGCCGCAAGAGCAGCCGCCTGGGGTGAGGCCGTTGGAGTTGGGTAAACCCGCTCTTGCAGGGCCGCGTTTACCTCAGCGACCGTGCCACCACTCCTTACTGAATACGCGAGGGTCTTGCCAGAATTTAGTCGTGGGGCGCTTCGACGGTGATCTGGTACGGTCGGAAGATGCGCAGCAGTTCGCCATTTTCCCGCAGCTGGCGCAGCAGGCTGGCGAACGCCTCGGGGCTGATGGACGCCCCAGGACGCAGCAGCGCGTAGTGGTGGTAGACCTGGTCGACCCGCTGCGATGCCAGCAACTGGCTGGAACTGTCCGGGTTGCGCTTGAGGAAATCGCTGAGATAGGAACGGGTGACCAGAGCGATGTCCGCACGCCCACGCTCGACCATGTTCAGGTTGCTGTCGTGGGAATAGGTCAGGGTCGCCCTGTAGCGCTTCTTCAACCACGCCGGGTCCGGATTGAAATCGGCGAAGGCGTAGTGGTAGCCATTGAACAACGCCAGGCGCTTGCCTTCGAGGTCGTCGAAGTAGTGCTGGTCACGCCCGGCCTGCTGGCGGCTGACGAAGATCTCGGCATCCTCCAGCCCCATGTCCACGGTATTGTGGGCAATTTCCTGCCAGCCCCACTGCGGGTTCTCGAAAATCGCCATGTCGGTGCGGCCTTGCTGGAAATCGCCAAAGCGCCGGGGGATCGAGGTGGGCACCAGGACGAAACGGTGCCGGGACTGCAAACGGTTCAACGCCTCGACCAATTGCGGCAGCAAACCGGTGTCGGCGCCCTGCTCGGGGCGCACGGTATAGGGTGGGAAGTGCGCCGCCCCGATCTTCACTTCCAGCACCTCGTCGGCCCGCGCCGCACTGCCCAGCGATACCGCGGCCAACAATAACAGGGAGGACGATACCTTGACGCTGGACAGTGGAATCAAGTCGGGACACTCATCACGGGTGGGGGCCTTAATGCGCCTAAGCTAGGCGTTTTCCCACACGGGCACAACCGCCGAATATGCCAAAGTGCCAGGGGATGCCGTGGCCCTCGACTTTGGCTACGCTCTACGGGCCGGCAGGCTCTAAAGAGTCCGTCGGCCTTCATGCATTGAAAGGGAGCCTGGCATGGGCCACTGGTTGGTGATCGACCTGGAAGCCACCACCGACGACGGTGGCTGGCCGGTCACGGAAATGGAAATCATTGAAATCGGCGCGAGCCTGGTCACCCGCGAAGGGCGCGAGGTCGATCACTTCCAGCGTTTCGTACGCCCCAGGCGGCGCCCGCAGTTGACGCCATTCTGCTGCCAACTGACCCACATCGCCCAGGCCGACGTCGATGGCGCAGAAAAATTCGACCTGGTCTGGCGCCAGTTCGAACAATGGCTGCAACCGCACCAGGCGCAGTTGCACGCATGGGTCAGCTGGGGCGACTACGACCGCAAGCAGTTGCTGCAGGAGTGGCAACTGCATCATGTGCGCAGCGTGCTGGAGCAGCTGCCGCATATCAACCTCAAGCAACGTTTCGCCAAGGCCCGCCATCTGCAGCGCCCGGCTGGCCTGAACAGTGCCCTGCAACTGGCCGGCCTGCAGTTTTCCGGGCAGCAGCACCGAGCCTTGGAAGACGCGCGCAACACCGCCCGCCTGCTGCCCTCGAGCCTGCCGCCGGGCACCGCCTGAAACAGATGACGCTGGGGCGGGCCTTGGGCATACTGGCCAGCCTTTTTTCATCCCTTTTCAGGAGTCGCCCGATGTTCAAGGTCAATGAGTACTTCGATGGCACCGTCAAGTCGATCGCCTTCGAAGGCAAGGAAGGTCCGGCCACCGTAGGCGTGATGGCCCCAGGCGAGTACGAGTTCGGCACCGCCAAGCGCGAGATCATGCATGTGGTTTCCGGCGCCCTGAGCGTGAAGCTGCCGGGTAGCGACAACTGGGAAACCTTCAACGCTGGCGACAAGTTCAACGTGGCCGCCGACAGCAAGTTCCAACTGAAGGTAGCCGTGGACACTGCCTACCTGTGCGAGTACCGCGACTAAGCACCAACCTGTAACGCCCTCATCGCCGGCAAGCCGGCTCCCACAGGGACGGCGCTTGGCTTTAGGGCAGCGTGGTCGGGGTGGGAGCCGGCTTGTCGTGGCGACGAACCGCAGCGATGGGCTGCAAAGCAGCCCCAAGCGGTCTAGACCTTGAGAAACGCCGCCACCCGCTCCGCCGCCGCCTGCATATGCTGCTCATGGCTGAACCCCGAGGCCTTCAGCGGCTTCAGATCATGGTCCGCCGCCGCCAGCCAGCTCACCTCGATCCCCGGCGATAGCGCATACCCCTCGACCGCCTCGCGATTGCCCAGGGCATCCCGCTCGCCCTGCACGATCAGCGTGCGTGTGCGCAGGCCTGCAAGATGCTCCACGCGAGGTTTCTCCAGCTTGCCAACGGCATAGAACGGATACCCCAGACACACCAGCGCATCGGCGCCCAGTTCATCAGCCAACAGGCTGGCCATGCGCCCCCCCATGGACTTGCCACCTATGGCCAACGGCCCTGCGACTAAACGCCGCACCTGTTCGTATACAGTCCGCCAGGACTCCAGCAACACCTTCTGCGGATTGGGCGGCCGCTTGCCGCCATTCAACCGCCGTTCGGCCATGTAGGGAAACTCGAAGCGCACCACCCCTACCCCTTGCCCCGCCAGCCTTTGCGCCATGTCCTCCATGAACCCGCTGTCCATCGGCGCACCGGCGCCGTGGGCCAGGATCAGGCAGCCGCAAACACCGCGATCCGCCGGAATTTGCGGAGGATCGCAGCGCAAGCCTGGGACATTTCCGATCTTCGCCCATTGATCCCCGTCAATACCGGCACTTTGCCCATTAATCATGCTTGCCTCGCTGTCTAGCCTGCCTATAACCGTGGATGGGAACCCATACATGAACACAACCAGCAGTACCGCCTACAACTACCAGGTGGTCCGCCAATTCGCCATCATGACGGTGGTGTGGGGCATCGTCGGGATGGGGCTCGGCGTCTTCATTGCCGCCCAGCTCGCCTGGCCCGCCTTCAACCTTGACCTGCCGTGGACCAGCTTCGGCCGCCTGCGACCCTTGCACACCAACGCGGTGATCTTCGCCTTCGGCGGCTGTGCCCTGTTCGCCACCTCGTATTATTCGGTGCAACGCACCTGCCAGACCACCCTGTTCGCGCCACGCCTGGCCGCGTTCACCTTCTGGGGCTGGCAACTGGTGATCCTGCTGGCGGCCATCAGCCTGCCGCTCGGCTACACCAGCACCAAGGAATACGCCGAACTGGAGTGGCCGATCGACATCCTGATCACCATCGTCTGGGTCGCCTATGCCGTGGTGTTCTTCGGTACGCTGATGAAGCGCAACACCAAGCACATCTATGTCGGTAACTGGTTCTTCGGCGCCTTCATCCTGACCGTGGCGATCCTGCATATCGTCAACAACCTGGAAGTGCCGGTCAGCCTGACCAAGTCCTATTCGCTGTACGCCGGCGCCACCGATGCCATGGTGCAGTGGTGGTACGGCCACAACGCCGTGGGCTTCTTCCTGACCGCCGGCTTCCTGGGGATGATGTACTACTACGTGCCCAAGCAGGCCGAACGCCCGGTGTATTCGTATCGCCTGTCGATCGTGCACTTCTGGGCGCTGATCACCCTGTACATCTGGGCCGGCCCGCACCACCTGCACTACACCGCCCTGCCGGACTGGGCGCAGTCGCTGGGCATGATCATGTCGCTGATCCTCCTGGCCCCGAGCTGGGGCGGCATGATCAACGGCATGATGACCCTCTCGGGCGCCTGGCATAAACTGCGCAGCGACCCGATCCTGCGCTTCCTGGTCGTCTCCCTGGCGTTCTACGGCATGTCCACCTTCGAAGGCCCGATGATGGCCATCAAGACGGTCAACGCCCTGTCCCACTACACCGACTGGACCATCGGCCACGTTCATGCCGGCGCGCTCGGCTGGGTAGCGATGATCTCCATCGGCGCGCTGTACCACACCATTCCAAAAGTATTCGGCAAGGAGCGCATGTACAGCCTCGGGCTGATCAACGCGCACTTCTGGCTGGCAACCATCGGCACCGTGCTCTACATCGCCTCGATGTGGGTCAACGGCATCGCCCAGGGCCTGATGTGGCGCGCGGTCAACAGCGACGGCACGCTGACCTATTCGTTCGTCGAAACCCTGGTGGCCAGCCACCCAGGCTTCGTCGTGCGCTTCGTCGGCGGCGTGATCTTCCTCAGCGGCATGTTCCTGATGGCCTGGAACACCTGGCGCACCGTGCGTGCCCCGGCTGACGAGCAAGCCACCGCCAATGCCCAGCTGGCTTGAGGAGTAGAGCCTGATGAAACACGAAGTCGTTGAGAAAAACATAGGCCTGATGGCCCTGCTGATGGTGTTCGCCGTCAGCATCGGCGGCCTGACCCAGATCGTCCCGCTGTTCTTCCAGGACGTCACCAACAAGCCGGTCGAAGGCATGAAGCCCTACACCGCCCTGCAGCTCGAAGGCCGCGACATCTACATCCGCGAAGGCTGCGTTGGCTGCCACTCGCAGATGGTGCGGCCATTCCGCGCCGAAACCGAGCGCTACGGGCACTACTCGGTGGCCGGCGAGAGCGTCTGGGACCACCCGTTCCTGTGGGGCTCCAAGCGTACCGGCCCGGACCTGGCCCGGGTCGGCGGCCGCTACTCGGACGACTGGCACCGCGCGCACCTGTACAACCCGCGCAACGTGGTGCCTGAGTCGAAGATGCCGTCCTACCCGTGGCTGGTGTCCTCGCAGGTCGACAACAGCCACACCGACGTCAAGATGCGCGTGCTGCGCAGCCTGGGCGTGCCGTACACCGACGACGACATCGCCGGGGCCAAGGACGCGGTCAAGGGCAAGACCGAGATGGACGCGCTGGTCGCCTACCTGCAGGTGCTCGGCACCGCGATCAAGAACAAGAGGTGAGTGCGATGGAAATGGACATCGGCATGATCCGCGGCCTGGGCACCCTGGTGGTGATGATCGCCTTCATCGGCCTGTCGCTCTGGGTGTTCAACCGCCGCCGCGACCGTGATTTCGCCGAAGCGCGCCTGCTGCCCTTCGTCGACGACCGCCTGCCCCCCGCCGGGCAGGAACCTGCTGCAATGAGGAGTACCCGGCAATGACCACCTTCTGGAGTACGTACATCAGCGTACTGACCATCGGCAGCCTGATCGGCCTGACCTGGCTGCTGCTCGGCACCCGCAAGGGCCAGAGCAGCGACACCACCGACCAGACCATGGGCCACAGCTTCGATGGCATCGAGGAGTACGACAACCCGCTGCCGAAATGGTGGTTCTGGCTGTTCGTCGGCACCCTGGTGTTCTCGGTCGGTTACCTGATCCTCTACCCGGGCCTTGGCAACTGGAAAGGCATCCTGCCCGGCTACGAGAACGGCTGGACCCAGGTGGATGAATGGCAGAAAGAAATGGACAAGGCTGACGCCAAGTTCGGCCCGATCTTCGCCAAATACGCCGCCATGCCCGTGGAGGAAGTGGCCAAGGATCCGCAGGCGCTGAAGATGGGCAGCCGGCTGTTCGCCTCCAACTGCTCGGTGTGCCACGGCTCCGACGCCAAGGGCTCGTACGGCTTCCCCAACCTGACCGACAAGGACTGGCGCTGGGGCGGCGACCCGGAGACCATCAAGGCCTCGATCATGAACGGCCGCCACGGCGTGATGCCGGGCTGGGCCACGGTGATCGGCGAGCAGGGCGTGGCGGATGTCGCCGCGTTCGTGCTGACCAACCTCGATGGCCGCAGCCTGCCGGAAGGCGTCAAGGCCGACCCGGCCAAGGGCCAGGAGATCTTCGCCAGCAACTGCGTGGCCTGCCACGGCCCCACCGGCAAGGGTACCCCAGCCATGGGCGCGCCCGACCTGACCCACCCGCAGGCGTTCATCTACGGCTCGAGCTTCGCCCAGCTGCAGCAGACCATCCGTTACGGCCGCCAGGGCCAGATGCCGGCGCAGCAGGATATCCAGGGCAATGACAAGGTCCACCTGCTGGCGGCCTATGTCTACAGCCTGTCGCAGGATGAAGTACCGGAAACCGTAACCGCCAAGTAAACAAGCGCAACACCCCTGTGGGAGCCAGACCGCTCCCACAGGCCCGCTCCACCCTCCCCGCCTTGCACCCCCTCCGAACACAACTAAGCTTGTTGCCACAGTGGCTCCGCTCGCAGCGACCGGAACAGACGTGGTGCACAGCCTGACATCACGCACCGATCCTGGACGCTCGAGCCTGCGGCTTTGGGATGTGCCTTGCGTGCCCGTCCCAGAAACAAAAGCTTGACCGATCGATCAGAAAAACATGGAAAACGGTACACATTACAAATATTTATTTGTGTACAATCGTTCAGCCCCCAACGCCACGGGACGGTGGCGAAAAGGGTCCGGACACGGGTCGGCGTACATGACTTGCGTTGCCATAACCCTGGTGGTTATCAATACTGGCGCCGATTTACCAACCAACAAGAACACCCAAACCGTGGAACCTTAGAATGAGCACTGCAATCAGTCCGACTGCTTATAACTATAAGGTCGTCCGCCAGTTCGCCATCATGACGGTGGTCTGGGGGATCCTTGGCATGGGGCTCGGCGTCTTCATCGCCTCGCAACTGGTATGGCCCCAGCTCAACCTGGACCTGCCATGGACGAGCTTCGGCCGCCTGCGCCCGCTGCACACCAACCTGGTGATCTTCGCCTTCGGTGGCTGTGCCCTGTTCGGCACCAGCTACTACGTGGTGCAGCGCACCTGCCAGACCCGCCTGATCTCCGACAGCATGGCCGCCTTCACCTTCTGGGGCTGGCAGGCGGTGATCGTCGGCGCGCTGATCACCCTGCCGATGGGCTTCACCACCACCAAGGAGTACGCCGAGCTCGAATGGCCGCTGGCGATCCTGCTGGCCATCGTCTGGGTCACCTACGCCCTGGTGTTCTTCGGCACCATCGTCAAGCGCAAGACCAAGCACATCTACGTCGGCAACTGGTTCTACGGCGCCTTCATCGTGGTCACCGCGATGCTGCACATCGTCAACCACATCTCGCTGCCGGTGAGCCTGTTCAAGTCCTACTCGGCCTACGCCGGGGCCACCGACGCGATGATCCAGTGGTGGTACGGCCACAACGCCGTGGGCTTCTTCCTCACCACCGGCTTTCTGGGGATGATGTACTACTTCGTGCCCAAGCAGGCCGAACGCCCGATCTACTCCTATCGCCTGTCGATCGTGCACTTCTGGGCACTGATCACCCTGTACATCTGGGCCGGCCCCCACCACCTGCACTACACCGCGCTGCCGGACTGGGCGCAGTCGCTGGGCATGGTGATGTCGATCATCCTCCTGGCGCCAAGCTGGGGCGGCATGATCAACGGCATGATGACCCTGTCCGGCGCCTGGCATAAGCTGCGCACCGACCCGATCTTGCGTTTCCTGGTGGTGTCGCTGGCCTTCTATGGCATGTCCACCTTCGAAGGCCCGATGATGGCCATCAAGACGGTCAACTCGCTGTCGCACTACACCGACTGGACCATCGGCCACGTCCATGCCGGCGCCCTCGGCTGGGTGGCGATGATCTCGATCGGCGCGGTCTACCACATGATCCCGAAACTCTACGGCCGCCAGCAGATGCATAGCATCGGGCTGATCAACGCACACTTCTGGCTGGCAACCATCGGCACCGTGCTGTACATCGCCTCGATGTGGGTCAACGGCATCACCCAGGGCCTGATGTGGCGCGCCATCAACGACGACGGCACCCTCACCTACTCCTTCGTCGAAGCCCTGCAGGCCAGCCACCCGGGCTTCATCGTTCGCGCCCTGGGCGGTGCGTTCTTCGCCTCCGGCATGCTGCTGATGGCCTACAACGTGTACCGCACCGTACGCGCCGCCAACCCGGTGGAGGCTGAGGAAGCCACCAAGATCGTCGTCGTGGGAGCCCACTGATGAAGCATGAAGCAGTCGAGAAGAACATTGGCCTGATGGCCTTCTTCATGGTCATCGCCGTCAGCGTCGGCGGCCTGACCCAGATAGTCCCGCTGTTCTTCCAGGACGTCACCAACAAGCCGGTCGAGGGCATGAAGCCACGCACCGCGCTGGAGCTCGAAGGCCGCGACATCTATATCCGCGAAGGCTGCGTCGGCTGCCACTCGCAGATGATCCGCCCGTTCCGCGCCGAGACCGAGCGCTACGGCCACTACTCGGTGGCCGGCGAAAGCGTGTGGGACCACCCGTTCCTGTGGGGCTCCAAGCGCACCGGCCCGGACCTGGCCCGCGTCGGCGGGCGCTACTCGGACGACTGGCACCGCGCGCACCTGTACAACCCGCGCAACGTGGTGCCTGAGTCGAAAATGCCGTCGTACCCGTGGCTGGTCGAGCACAAGCTCGACGGCAAGGACACCGCCAAGAAGATGGAAGTGCTGCGCACCCTGGGTACCCCCTACACCGATGAAGACATCGCCGGCGCCGCCGACGCGGTCAAGGGCAAGACCGAGATGGACGCGCTCGTCGCGTACCTGCAAGGCCTTGGCACCCTCATCAAGAGCAAACGGTGACCGTGATGGATATCGGGATGATTCGCGGCCTGGGCACCGTCGTGGTGCTGGTGGCCTTCGTGGGCCTGGCGCTGTGGGTGTTCAGCCCACGGCGCAAGCGGGAATTCGACGAGGCAACGCAATTGCCGTTCGCGGACGACCCCGAAGCCACCCGTCACGTCGAGCAAGCACAAGCTTCTAGGAGCAAAAAACAATGACAACCTTCTGGAGTCTGTACGTCACCGTCCTGACCCTGGGCACCATCTTCGCCTTGACCTGGCTGCTGCTGTCGACCCGCCGGGGCCAGCGCGAGGAGATTACCGACGAAGTCGTCGGCCACGCCTTCGACGGCATCGAGGAGTACGACAACCCCCTGCCGAAGTGGTGGTTCTGGCTGTTCATCGGCACCGTCGTCTTCGCCCTCGGCTACCTGGTGCTCTACCCGGGCCTGGGCAACTGGAAAGGCATCCTGCCGGGCTACGCATACGTCGACAACGAAAAGAAGACCGAGTTTTCCAACGGCCAGGCCGGCTGGACCGGCGTGCACGAATGGGAAAAGGAAATGGCCAAGGCCGACGCCCGCTTCGGGCCGATCTTCGCCAAGTTCGCGGCCATGCCGCTGGAGGAAGTGGCCAAGGATCCGCAAGCCCTGAAGATGGGCGCGCGCCTGTTTGCCTCCAACTGCTCGGTATGCCACGGCTCCGATGCCCGCGGCGCCTACGGCTTCCCCAACCTGACCGACAACGACTGGCGCTGGGGCGGTGAACCAGAGACCATCAAGACCACCATCATGAACGGTCGCCATGGCGTGATGCCAGGCTGGGCCACGGTGATCGGCGAACAGGGGGTGGCCGATGTGGCGGCCTTCGTGCTGACCAACCTTGACGGCCGCAAGCTGCCCGAGGACGCCAAGGCCGACCCGGCCAAAGGCAAGGAAATCTTCGCCACCAACTGCGTGGCCTGCCACGGCCCCGAAGGCAAGGGCACCCCGGCGATGGGCGCGCCCAACCTGACCCACCCGCAGGCGTTCATCTACGGTTCGAGCTTCGCCCAGTTGCAACAGACCATCCGCTATGGTCGCCAGGGCCAGATGCCGGCCCAGGCGCAGATGCAGGGCAACGACAAGGTGCACCTGCTGGCGGCGTACGTGTACAGCCTGTCGCATCAGGAGCAACAGCAGGCAGCAAAGGCCGAGTAACCCATGGGAGCGGCGGTGCACCGCTGCGACTTGCCCCGCGATGGTCGCGAAGCTGGCGACGCCATCGCGGGGCAAGCCCGCTCCCACGCCCACTTACAGGGCAAAAAGCTCAGACGACTGACCTGAATCAATTGACACCCGCCATAACACGATTCACACCACGAACCCAACGCGACTAAGTGTCGCAGTGCGCCCCGCATGCGCCATCACAGGCGTATCATGGGCCGCAGAGCGCTAGCAGAACGCGCGAGACTGCGGCCGGCACGCACTGGCCGCGGCATTTCTCCACTGCCGTGGGACTTGATGATGAGCAAGCAAATTCCGGTACATGATGTCACCCCGCCTGCCAGCAAAGGGAAGGATTCCGTCGACCTCTACGCCTCGCGCGAAAAAATCTACACCCGCGCCTTCACCGGTCTCTTTCGCAGGTTGCGGATGGTCGGCGGCGCTGCTCTGTTCCTGCTGTATTTCGGCACCGTCTGGCTGAACTGGGGCGGTCACCAGGCCGTGTGGTGGAACCTGCCCGAGCGCAAGTTCTACATCTTCGGCGCCACCATATGGCCACAGGACTTCATCCTGCTCTCGGGCATCCTCATCGTCGCCGCCTTCGGCCTGTTCTTCATCACCGTGTACGCCGGCCGGGTCTGGTGCGGCTACACCTGCCCGCAGAGCGTGTGGACCTGGGTGTTCATGTGGTGCGAGAAAGTCACCGAGGGCGACCGCAACCAGCGCATGAAGCTCGACAAGGCGCCCATGAGCGCCAACAAGTTCCTGCGCAAGCTGGCCAAGCACAGCCTGTGGCTGTTGATCGGCTTCGTCACCGGCATGACCTTCGTCGGCTATTTCTCGCCGATCCGCGAGCTGGCCATCGAGTTCTTTACCGGCCAGGCCGATGGCTGGGCCTACTTCTGGGTCGGTTTCTTCACCCTGGCCACCTATGGCAATGCCGGTTGGCTGCGCGAGCAGGTGTGCATCTACATGTGCCCGTACGCGCGCTTCCAGAGCGTGATGTTCGACAAGGACACCCTGATCGTTTCCTACGACCCGCGCCGCGGCGAGACCCGCGGCCCGCGCAAGAAGGACATCGACTACAAGGCCAAGGGTTTGGGCGACTGCATCGACTGCACCATGTGCGTACAGGTCTGCCCCACCGGCATCGACATCCGTGACGGCCTGCAGATCGAGTGCATCGGCTGCGCCGCCTGCATCGACGCCTGCGACGGCATCATGGACAAGATGAACTACCCCAAGGGCCTTATCAGCTACACCACCGAGCACAACCTGTCCGGGCAGAAGACCCACATGCTGCGCCCGCGCCTGATCGGCTATGCCTTGGTGCTGCTGGTGATGATAGGCGCCCTGGTGACCGCCTTCGCCACCCGTTCGCTGGTGGGCTTCGACGTGGCCAAGGACCGCGTGCTCTATCGCGAGAACGCGCAAGGACGGATCGAGAACGTCTACAGCCTCAAGGTGATGAACAAGGATCAGCGCGACCACATTTACGTGCTCGACGCCGCCGGCCTGCCCGACCTCAAACTCGAGGGCCAGCGTGAGATCCGTGTGGCCGCCGGCGATATCGTCAACCTGCCAGTGCAATTGTCGGTCGCACCGGAACAGCTGCCCTCGACCACCAACGAAATCACCTTCATCCTCAAGGACGCCGACGACGGCGCCAGCCAGGTTGAAGCCAAGAGCCGCTTCATCGGCCCACAGATCCGCTGAGAGAGAACCTAGACAATGCCTGCCGCCACCGCCGCCAGCCCCTGGTACAAGCACCTCTGGCCCTGGATCATCATCGGCATCCTGGCCACCTCGGTATGCCTGAGCCTGACCATGGTCAGCATCGCCGTGCGCAACCCGGACAACCTGGTCAACGACAACTACTATGAGGCCGGCAAAGGCATCAACCGCTCGCTGGACCGTGAACTGCTGGCCCAGACCCTCAACCTCAAGGCCAGCGTGCACCTGGACGAGCTGACCGGCGAAGTCGAAGTGCGCCTGACCGGCAACAGCGACCCGCAGGTGCTGGAGCTGAACCTGATCTCGCCGACCCAGCCGGCCAAGGACCGCAAGGTGCAGCTGGCACGCACCGAGCCAGGCCGCTATGTCGGCCAGCTGGACGACAAGGTCGACGGCCGGCGCTTCGTCGAACTGCTCGGCAGCCAGGACGACCATGTGTGGCGGTTGTTCGAGGAGGAGAAGGTCGAGCATGGGGTAACCTTGCAGCTGGGCGATGAAGCCATTCAAGGGGCCGAGCACCAGTAACAACGACACACCACACCTCGTGGGGGCGGGCCTGAAAACCAGCATTCCAGGCCCATCGCGGGGCAAGCCCGCTCCCACGAACCCGCTGTAGCAAGAAGAGATGTCGATGAGCCAACCCACCCCCTGCTACCACTGCGCCCTGCCCGTTCCCGCCGGCAGCCGCTTCACCGCTGTGGTGCTAGGTGAGGCCAGGGCATTCTGCTGCCCAGGCTGCCAGGCAGTGGCAGAGTCCATCGTCGCCGGGGGCCTGGAGCACTACTACCAGCACCGCAGCGACACCAGCGCCAACCCCGAGGCCCTGCCCCGTCAACTCCAGGACGAGCTGGCCCTGTACGACCGCAGCGACGTGCAGCAAACCTTCGTGCGCCATGACGGCCAAATGGCCGAGGCCACTCTGCTGGTCGAGGGCATCAGTTGCGCTGCCTGCGGCTGGCTGATCGAAAAGCACCTGCGCACCCTGCCCGGCGTCGCCGATGCCCGCCTGAACCTGTCCAACCATCGCCTGCTGGTCAACTGGGACGACCAGCAACTGCCACTGTCGCAGTTGCTGGCTGGGCTGCGCCGCATCGGCTACGCCGCCCACCCCTACCAGCCCGACCAGGCTGCCGAACAGCTGGCCCGGGAAAATCGCAGCGCCCTGCGTCGCCTGGGTGTGGCCGGGCTGCTGTGGTTCCAGGCGATGATGGCGACCATGGCCACCTGGCCGGAATTCAACATCGACCTGTCGCCCGAGCTGCACACCATCCTGCGCTGGGTCGCGCTGTTCCTCACCACACCCATCGTGTTCTACAGCTGCGCACCTTTTTTCAAGGGCGCGGCCCGCGACCTGCGCACCCGTCACCTGACCATGGACCTGTCGGTGTCGCTGGCCATCGCCCTGGCCTACTGCGCCGGGATCTGGACCGCCATCACCGGCCACGGCGAGCTGTATTTCGACACCGTGGGCATGTTCGCACTGTTCCTGCTCACCGGCCGCTACCTGGAGCGCCGCGCTCGCGAACGCACCGCCGCGGCCACCGCGCAGCTGGTCAACCTGCTGCCGGCATCCTGCCTGCGCCTGGACGCCAACGGCCAGGGCGAGCGCATCTTGCTCGGCGAACTGCAGTGCGGCGACCGCGTGCAGGTGCTACCTGGGGCCGTCATCCCGGCCGACGGGCTCATCGTCGACGGCCACTCCAGCGTCGACGAATCACTGCTGACCGGTGAGTACCTGCCCCTGGCGCGCCGCGTCGGCGACCGGGTGACCGGTGGCACCCTCAACATCGAAAGCACGCTGACGATCGAGGTCCAGGCCCTGGGCCAGGACTCGCGCCTGTCGGCCATCGTCCGCCTGCTGGAACGTGCCCAATCGGAAAAACCGCGCCTGGCGGAGATCGCCGACCGCGCCTCGCAGTGGTTCTTGCTGTTCACCCTGGTCGCCGCCGCGGTGATCGGTGTCGTCTGGTGGCAGCTCGATGCGCCCCGGGCGTTCTGGATCGTCCTGGCCATGCTGGTCGCCACCTGCCCTTGCGCCCTGTCGCTGGCCACTCCCACTGCCCTCACCGCCGCCACCGGCAGCCTGCACAAGCTCGGCCTGCTGGTGACCCGCGGGCATGTGCTCGAAGGCCTCAACCAGATCGACACGGTGATCTTCGACAAGACCGGCACCCTCACCGAAGGCCGGCTGGCCCTGCGCAGCATCCGCCCGCTGGGCCGACTGGACGCTGACCAATGCCTGGCGCTGGCGGCGGCGTTGGAGAACCGCTCCGAACACCCCATCGCCCGTGCCTTCGGTCGCGCAGCGCAAGCGGCTGAAACCGTCACCGCCGTGCCTGGGCTGGGCCTGGAAGGCACGCTGGCAAGCCAGCGCCTGCGTATCGGCCAGGCGACCTTCGTCTGCGCACTCAGCGGCGCCGAGGTACCCACCGTGCCGGAGCCACACGGGCAATGGCTGCTGCTCGGGGACCGGCAAGGGCCACTGGCCTGGTTCGGCCTGGATGACCACCTGCGCGACGACGCCCAGGACCTGGTGACGGCCTGCAAGGCACGCGGCTGGAGCACGCTGCTGCTGTCCGGCGACAGTTCGCCGATGGTCGCGCAGGTGGCCGCGCAACTGGGCATCGACCAGGCCGTCGGCGGCCTGCGTCCGGATGACAAGCTCGCCCGCCTGAAAACGCTGCAAGGCGAAGGGCGCAAGGTGCTGATGCTTGGCGACGGCGTCAACGATGTACCGGTGCTGGCCGCCGCCGACATCAGCATCGCCATGGGCAGCGCCACGGACCTGGCCAAGACCAGCGCCGACGCGGTGCTGCTGTCCAACCGCCTGCAGGCGCTGGTGCAGGCCTTCGACCTGGCCCGCCGGACCCGCCGCAACATTATCGAGAACCTGCTTTGGGCGACGCTGTACAATGGCCTCATGCTGCCGTTCGCCGCGCTCGGCTGGATCACCCCGGTGTGGGCGGCAATCGGCATGTCGGTCAGTTCGCTGATCGTGGTGCTCAACGCCTTGCGCCTGACCCGGCTGCCCTTCGCAGCAGCCCCCGTCGTGCGTGAGCCGGTGTCGCTCGAAAGGAAACCGCTATGCCCGCCCTCTACGTGATGATCCCCGCCGCCCTGCTGCTGGTCGGCATCGCTGTGTACATCTTCTTCTGGGCAGTGGACAGCGGCCAGTACGACGACCTGGAAGGCCCGGCCCACAGCATCCTGTTCGATGACCAGGACCCCTGCCACCAGGCGGCCGTGAAGCCTGAGGGCGAAAAGCCCAAAGACCAGGACACGACCCCGCGTGCCTGAACTGATCCCCCTGCTGGGCTCGGCGCTGGTCCTGGGCCTGCTCGGTGGCGGCCATTGTCTGGGCATGTGCGGCGGCCTGATGGGCGCGCTGACCCTGGCCATCCCCCCCGAGCAGCGCAGCCGGCGCCTGCGCCTGCTGCTGGCCTACAACCTCGGGCGTATCCTCAGCTATGCCGCCGCCGGCTTGCTGCTTGGCCTGGCTGGCGTGGCCCTGGCCAGCAGCCCGCTGGCGGCCGGCTTGCGGGTCGCGGCCGCGTTGCTGCTGATCGCCATGGGCCTGTACCTGGCCGGCTGGTGGAGCGGCCTGACCCGTATCGAGGCACTCGGGCGCGGGCTTTGGCGGCACGTGCAGCCGCTGGCCACCCGTTTGCTGCCAGTGTCCAGCCTGCCCCGAGCCTTGCTGCTCGGCGCCCTGTGGGGCTGGTTGCCGTGCGGCCTGGTGTACAGCACCCTGCTGTGGGCGGCGAGCCAGGGCGACGCACTGCACAGCGCTGCGCTGATGCTGGCGTTCGGCCTGGGCACCTGGCCGGTGCTGCTGGCCACGGGGCTGGCGGCCGAACGAGTGGGCAGCCTGCTGCGCCATCGTGGGGTGCGCATGGCCGGCGGTGTACTGGTGATTCTCTTTGGCCTGTGGACCCTGCCCGGGCCTCACCAGCACTGGCTCATGGGGCATTGAGAGGCTACTGGGATCACCAGATCTCCTGATACAAATCAACACGATTTCTTACATCCGCCCCTAGACTCCGGACACTGCAGCTCTATCCGGGGACTACCCACATGCTCGACGACCTACGCTGGGACGCCGACCTGATTCGTCGCTACGATCTGGCCGGACCACGCTACACCTCCTATCCGACCGCTGTGCAACTGCATGGCGAAGTGGGCTCGTTCGACCTGCTCCACGCCCTGCGTGAGAGCCGCCGCGCCGCCCGCCCCCTGTCGCTGTACGTGCATGTGCCGTTCTGCGCCAACATCTGCTACTACTGCGCCTGCAACAAGGTCATCACCAAGGACCGCGGCCGCGCTGCGCCCTACCTGCAACGCCTGGAGCAGGAGATCCAGCTGATCGCCTGCCACCTCGACCCCAAGCAAGTCGTCGAGCAGCTGCATTTCGGTGGCGGCACGCCGACCTTCCTCAGCCATGTGGAACTGCGCCAGCTGATGGCCACCCTGCGCCAGCATTTCCACCTGCTGGACGACGATTCTGGCGACTACGGCATCGAGATCGACCCGCGCGAAGCCGACTGGTCGACCATGGGCCTGTTGCGTGAGCTGGGCTTCAACCGTGTCAGCCTCGGCGTGCAGGATCTGGACCCCGCCGTGCAGCGCGCGGTCAACCGCCTGCAGAGCCTGGAGCAGACCCGCACCCTGATCGAAGCGGCGCGCACCCTGCAGTTCCGCTCGATCAACCTGGACCTGATCTACGGCCTGCCCAAGCAGACACCGGAAGGCTTCGCCCGCACCGTCGAGGAAGTGATCCGCCTGCAGCCCGACCGTCTGTCGGTGTTCAACTACGCGCACCTGCCCGAACGCTTCATGCCCCAGCGGCGCATCGACAGCAGCGACCTGCCGGCCCCAGCGGCGAAGCTGGAGATGCTGCACGCCACCATCGACCAACTGACCGCCGCCGGCTACCGCTACATCGGCATGGACCACTTCGCCCTGCCCGACGACGAGCTGGCCATCGCCCAGGAAGAAGGCACCCTGCAACGCAACTTCCAGGGCTACACCACCCACGGCCACTGCGACCTGATCGGCCTGGGCGTGTCGGCGATCAGCCAGATCGGCGACCTCTACTGCCAGAACAGCAGCGACCTCAACACTTACCAGGACACCCTCTCCACCGCGCAGCTGGCGACCCAGCGCGGCCTGATGTGCAACCAGGACGATCGCCTGCGCCGGGCGGTGATCCAGCAATTGATCTGCCACTTCGAACTGGATTTCGAAGCGATCGAACAGGCCTTCACCATCGATTTTCGCGGCTACTTCAAGGAGCAGTGGCCGCAACTGCAGGCCATGCAACGCGACGGCCTGATCAGCCTGGACGCCAAGGGCATCCGCATCCTGCCGGCCGGCCGCCTGCTGGCGCGCTCAGTGTGCATGGTGTTCGACGCTTACCTCGCGCAGCAGAATCGCCAGCGTTTCTCGCGGGTGATCTGAGGCGATTGAGGCGTTTCACCGCATGGACAGCACGCCTTTCGAGGCACACTATGGACAGTTGAACGGTGTCGGGACACACCTTCCACACCGCTGCTAGCGTGCACCAAAAATGCGCACACTGGCCTACAGCCCATGCCGCGGGTTATCCTTACGGCTTATGTGTGCTTTCCCACAAGGATCGAAAGAAATGTCCGAGCCAGTAAAACTGCGCCCACACAACCAGGCCCACTGCAAGGATTGCAGCCTGGCCCCCCTGTGCCTGCCCCTGTCCCTGAACCTGGAAGACATGGACGCACTGGATGAAATCGTCAAACGCGGCCGCCCACTGAAGAAAGGCGAGTTCCTGTTCCGCCAGGGTGACAATTTCGGCTCGGTCTACGCAGTACGTTCCGGTGCTCTCAAGACCTTCAGCCTCAGCGATAGCGGCGAGGAGCAGATCACTGGCTTCCACCTGCCCAGCGAGCTGGTCGGCCTGTCCGGCATGGACACCGAGGCCTACCCGGTGTCGGCCCAGGCCCAGGAAACCACCTCGGTGTGCGAGATCCCCTTCGAGCGCCTGGATGAACTCTCGGTACAGCTGCCGCAGCTGCGCCGCCAGCTGATGCGGGTGATGAGCCGCGAGATCCGCGACGACCAGCAGATGATGCTGCTGCTGTCGAAGAAGACCGCCGACGAGCGCATCGCCACCTTCCTGGTCAACCTGTCGGCGCGCTTCCGCGCCCGTGGTTACTCGGCCAACCAGTTCCGCCTGAGCATGTCGCGCAACGAGATCGGCAACTACCTGGGCCTGGCGGTGGAAACCGTGTCGCGGGTGTTCACCCGCTTCCAGCAGAACGGCCTGCTCAAGGCCGAGGGCAAGGAAGTGCACATTCTCGATCCGATCCAGCTGTGCGCGCTGGCCGGTGGTGCACTCGAGGTCTGATCGCCGCGCTAACAGGGTATACTGACGCCGAGTTTTCCAGGATACCCGCCCCATGCACAGCGACACCTTCGACCTCAAAGCCCTGATCCGCCCGGTAGTGGACTTTCCCAAGCCGGGCGTGATCTTCCGCGACATCACCCCGCTGTTCCAGTCGCCGCGCGGGCTGCGCTATGTCGCCGACCAGTTCATCGAGCGCTATGTCGAGGCCGAGTTCAGCCATATCGGCGCCATGGACGCGCGAGGCTTCCTGATCGGCTCGATCATCGCCCACCAGCTGAACAAGCCGCTGATCCTGTTCCGCAAGCAGGGCAAGCTGCCGGCCGACGTGCTGTCCGAGGGCTATCAGACCGAATACGGCGAGGCCTTCCTGGAAGTGCATGCCGACAGCCTCTGCGACGGCGACTCGGTATTGATCTTCGATGACTTGATTGCCACCGGCGGCACCCTGCTGGCCGCGGCCAACCTGGTGCGCCGCACCGGCGCCCAGGTCTTCGAGGCGGCGGCGATCATCGACCTGCCGGAGCTGGAAGGCTCGCGTCGCCTGCAGGCGGCCGGCGTGCCGACCTTCTGCCTGACCGAGTTTTCCCTGAGCGAATACTGAGTTCGCTTTCAAAACGATCGCGGTGCGCCGATGCGACTGGCCCCGCGATGCGTTTACAGGTTTACAACGTGATTGGCCTGCGCCCGGCAAATGCATGGGCCAGCGTCCCGCCATCTACCAATTCCAGCTCGCCACCCAACGGCACACCATGGGCGATGCGCGTGGCAGTCAGGCCCTTCTCGGCCAACAGCTGGGCAATGTAGTGCGCCGTCGCCTCTCCTTCCACCGTGGGGTTGGTGGCCAGGATCACCTCACTGAAGGTGCCCTGCTCCTCGATCCGCGCCATCAGCTGTGGAATGCCGATGGCATCCGGCCCCAGCCCGTCCAGCGGCGAGAGGTGCCCCTTGAGCACGAAGTAGCGACCGCGATAGCCGGTCTGCTCCACCGCGTACACATCCACCGGCCCCTCGACCACGCACAGTTGCGTGTCGTCACGGCGCGGGTCGGCGCACTGCGGGCACAGCTCCTGCTCGGTCAAGGTCCGGCACTGGCGGCAATGACCGACGCCTTCCATGGCCTGGCTCAGGGCCTGGGCCAGGCGCGTGCCGCCACTGCGGTCGCGTTCGAGCAGTTGCAGGGCCATGCGTTGGGCGGTTTTCTGACCGACGCCGGGCAGGATGCGCAGGGCGTCGATCAGTTGGCGGATCAGGGGGCTGAAGCTCATGTGTGCAGGCCTGCCAATTCAGGAAACAGAATGAACAAGGGAGCAACGACCGTCGGGCCGTTGCTCCCCATTTGAAGCCAGAAGCCGATCAGAACGGCATCTTGAAACCAGGCGGCAGCTGCATCCCGGCGGTCATGCCACCCATCTTTTCCTGGCTGCTCTGCTCGATCTTGCGCACGGCATCGTTCAGCGCGGCGGCGATCAGGTCCTCGAGCACTTCCTTGTCGTCAGCGTCGGTCGACATCAGGCTCTGGTCGATGCTGACGCGCTTGACGTCGTGGCGACCGGTCATCACCACACTGACCAGGCCGCCACCGGACTGGCCGGTGACTTCCGCATTGGCCAGCTCTTCCTGCATCTTCTGCATCTTTTCCTGCATCTGCTGGGCCTGCTTCATCAGGCCGGCCATGCCACCTTTCATCATGGGGGTATACCTCGATTGGGTCATGTGATGCGGCCCGGCACAGGCCGGCCGCATGGTTATCCGTTCATTGGCCCTGGCTGGCCAGGGCGTCTACAGGCTCAATAGTATCCTGCCTGACCGTCGCACCGAACTGCCGGATCATCTGCTGGATGAGCGGATCCTGTTCGATCGACACCACGGCGTCATGCTGGCGCTCGGCGCGCTTGCGCGAGGCGGCCTGGGCCGGGGTTTCCTGCTCGGGGCGGATCAGCTCGATCTTCAGGCGGATCTCGCGGCCCAGTTGCTGGTTCAGTGCGTCGTTCAGCCTGCGCTGCTGCGTCGAGTTGAACAGCGCGCCCTGCCCCGGGTCCAGGTGCAACAGCCAGTCATCACCCTCGGCGGCGATCAGCGTACAGTTTGCGGCGATGTTGCCTGTCATACCGGAGACAGGCAACTGTGGGAATAATTCCAGCCATTGCAGGGCCAGGCCGGTCGCGGGCATGGCCGCCGGCAGTGGCTCCGGCGCCTGGGCAGGCGCCTCTTCCTGGACGTGCTCGGCCAGCTCGTCCAGGTAGCTGAAGCCGACCGGGTCGCTGTCGGGTGCGTAGTAGTCCTCGTCCGCCGGCGGCTCGTCGTCACGCTCCATGCCCGCCGGGCTGTAGGCCGACGGGTCGAACGGCGGTTCGTCATCGTCCGGCTGCTGGGTGGCGGCCTCGACCGCGGGTGCCGGCTCGGGCAACTGCTCGGGCGCAACCGGCGCCGGAGTGGCAACCGGCTCCTCCCACGGCAGATCGATGACCTCCTCGACGGGCTGCGGCTCGGGCTCGGGCTGCGCTGGCGCTTGCGGCGCCTCGACAACCTCGGCAACGGGCGGCACCTCGACGACTGGCGGCTCAGCCTGTATGGATGGCTCAGCCACGGGCAGCGGCGCGGCCACTTCAGCGACAGGACTGGCGGCAACGGACGGCGCCACGGCCACAGCCGCTGCCGCCACTGGTTGGGTCGGATCAGCTGTGGCCTGGCTGATCCCCGTCGGCTTTAGTACCGGCCTCGGTGCGTCGTCGCTATCGGCCGGGCGGAACGCCAGCATCCGCAGCAGGACCATCTCGAAACCGCCGCGCGGGTCCGGCGCCAATGGCAGGTCACGGCGGCCGATCAACCCCATCTGGTAGTAGAACTGCACGTCTTCGGCCGGCAGGGCCTGGGCCAACGCCAGCACGCGGTCACGGTCGCCCTGGCCGTTGTCCACCGCCTCCGGCAGGGCCTGGGCGATGGCCACACGGTGCAGCACATTGAGCATTTCCGACAGCACGCCGTTCCAGTCCGGGCCTTGCTCGGCCAGGTCACGCACCGCGGCCAGCAGCGCCCGGGCATCGCCTTCGAGCAGGGCCTGGAGCACGCCATACACCTGGCCGTGATCGAGGGTACCGAGCATCGCCCGCACGTCGGCGGCCAGCACCCGCCCCTCGCCAAAGGCGATGGCCTGGTCGGTCAGGCTCATGGCGTCGCGCATGGAGCCGTCGGCGGCGCGGCCGAGCAACCACAGGGCATCCTCCTCGAACGGCACGTTCTCGGCGCCCAGCACGTGGGTCAGGTGCTCGACCACGCGCTCCGGGCTCATGTTCTTCAGCGAGAACTGCAGGCAGCGCGACAGGATGGTCGCCGGCAGTTTCTGCGGGTCGGTGGTGGCGAGGATGAACTTGACGTAGGGCGGCGGCTCTTCCAGCGTCTTCAACAGGGCGTTGAACGAGTGGGTGGAGAGCATGTGCACTTCGTCGATCAGGTAGACCTTGAAGCGCCCGCGGCTCGGCGCGTACTGCACGTTGTCGAGCAGCTCGCGGGTGTCCTCGACCTTGGTGCGGCTGGCAGCGTCGATCTCGATCAGATCGACGAAACGGCCCTCATCGATCTCCCGGCATACCGAGCAGGTGCCGCACGGCGTCGAGGTGATGCCGGTCTCGCAGTTCAGGCACTTGGCGATGATCCGCGCAATGGTGGTCTTGCCCACGCCCCGGGTCCCGGTGAACAGGTAGGCATGGTGCAGGCGCTGGTTGTCCAGGGCGTTGATCAAAGCCTTGAGCACATGGGTCTGGCCGACCATTTCGCGGAACGAGCGCGGACGCCATTTACGTGCAAGAACCTGATAACTCATCAAAAAACCATCGTGACCGGAGCGGGCGGAAAGAGCGCTAATGCTAGCGGAGCGGGGCCAAAATTGCACCCTGCCGATCTCGTCTAAGCTCAGTGACGGGCACACGGACGACGGATCAGGGAGGATGAGGCGTGCGGCGAGTCCTGGCCACCCTGTCATTTTGGATATCGTTGTGGGCTACCCACGGCGTGGCGCAACCGCCGGTGTTGCGCTTCTCCATCGCCGAAAGCTGGAGCATGCCGCTGATGCGCATCGAGGACCAGCAGCCGGCGGAAGGCATCCTGCTGGAGCTGATGCAGGCCATCGCCCGGGAGGTCGATGCCCGCCCCCAATACCATGTGCTGGCCCGCCTGCGCCTGCAGGAGGCGATGCAGGCCGGCGAAATCGACGTACGCTGCTACGTTTCCACGCAATGGTTGACCGATCGGCCCGGCGACTATCTCTGGAGCATCCCGCTCATCGAGCAGCGCGACCTGCTGGTCGGCCGCCCCGGCGACAGCGGCCCCGTCAGCCCCGACGCCCTGCCCCCCCAGGCCATCGGCACCGTGCTCGGCTACACCTACCCCACGCTCGAGCCGCTGTTCAGCCAGGCCCGCCTGCAGCGCGAAGATAGCCGCAATCAGTTGCTGGTCCTGCAGAAGCTCCAGGTCGGGCGCTTGCGCCATGCCGTGAGCAACCAGCTGTCGCTGCAGTGGTACAACCGCTCCCTGCCGCCGTCTCAACACCTGCAGCCCCTCGCCGTGCTAGAAGAACAGGCGCTGGGCTGCATGGTGCGCAACGACCCCCAACTGCCGACCCAAGGCGTACTCAGGGCGCTGGTGCGGATCAAGGAGTCCGGGGAGATGCAGCGAATCGTCGAGCGATACACCGACGTCCAACACCGGACTCCCTCGCTCCCGGTGGCAGAGAATCCGGCAGGCATCACTCCTGGCCGGAAGACTCACTGAGCCATTTCGGTTTGGCACCGTAGTAGACGAAGTTGTCGAAATCCTCATGCCGATAGGTGTCGTGCCGCTCGTAGTAGTTGCAGACAACGGAAAGCTTCTGCTCGCTTACCGTCGGCTCACTGTCATGCAGGACCTTGCGCCCCTGCATGACTAACAGCGCGCCCTTACGCGCATAGATCTTCTTGTGCTCGATCCACGGCATATTCTTGCTGGGATGGGTGCGCTCGATCTGCATGCGCAATGGCGCCTCACTGTTGCTGGTCAGGAACAGCAGGACCGTAATACCGTTGGTGTCGTAGTGCAGCCCCAGGGTCCCACCGCCAGGTGGATAGGCCTTGATGTTCACATCAGACAGCGGATAAGGCGAAACCACCGTGTCGGTATGTGTGACCAGGCTGACCAGTGGAACCAATGCGTGATAGACCGCATAAAGTTCTGGCAGGCAGCGCCTGACATCATCGCCTTTGAAAATATGATGGTGATAGTCGCCACCCAGATCCGACACCGCATCCGTGCCAAGGCCAGAGTGCCGCACCAAATCCACGCCCTTTTCATCGATAACAACCTGGGCCCGGCTGGCCAGTTCGTCGCAGAGCGTCTCGGGAAGAACACCTTCGATCACCGTGGCCATGTCATAGAAGTACTCGTACCTGTACCTGTTCATGTCAAACATCACAGTCTCCCTTGCATATCAGAAAAATGCCGCCTCAATTGCCTTGCGAGACCCTTGAACGCTGGGCTCGCCTGGAAAGCACAAACGCTGACAACGACTGCGCATTCAGGAAGATCGCGATACCAACCAGTACAAGGCCAATGGCAAGCCCCTGGGCAACACTCAGTACCTCTTCGTAGAACAGGTATGAAGCCAGCAGGCCAGAAACAGGCACCAACAGTGAAAGCGGCGCGACATGGGTTGCCGGGTACTTCTTCATGAGGTTGTTCCAGACCAGGTACCCCAACAACGTGGTGACATAGCTCTGGAACGCGATAGAGAACAGCGCCTCCCAGGCCAGGCCTTGCACAAGACTGGCAAAGGGCGCCGCCCCTTGCGTCACCACCGTCAGCAACATAATCACCGGCACCGAGAACAGGCTCGACCAGATGATGAATGCCATCATCTGCCCAGGTCTTTTGACCTTGACCATCAGGTTGCACAAGGACCAGGCCATCGCCGCCAGCAACACGAGGAGGATGCCGAACGAGGTGGACGGTTCACTCCCAAGCAGCATCAGCACTAACCCTGCAACAGCGAACGCCATGCCCCCCACGTGCACGACATTGATTCGCTCGCCCAGGAAAATGGCGCTCCAACCGATGGTAAAAAAAGCGCTGAACTGCAGGAACACCGACGACATCCCCGGCGATAGGCCGTTGTACATGGCAAAATTGACCATCCACCACAGGCCTGCTCCGAACATCGCCCCATATCCGG
The DNA here is from genome assembly GCF_026343815.1 of Pseudomonas sp. BJa3. Classification (NCBI taxonomy): domain Bacteria; kingdom Pseudomonadati; phylum Pseudomonadota; class Gammaproteobacteria; order Pseudomonadales; family Pseudomonadaceae; genus Pseudomonas; species Pseudomonas sp. BJa3. Next base: position 71,025 of record NZ_JAOXMC010000018.1, read on the forward strand.
CCAGCACGGCAAGGGAAACGCCGACCGGTCGCCTGATGAAAAACACCAGCGGCACGGCGCAAAATGTGAAGCGCAGGAGTGTCAAAAGATACGGATCCAGGGTCTTGAGCCCCAGTTCGATCACGGAAAAGTTGCACCCCCAGAGGACTGTCACCAGCACACCGGCAAACAGGTCTCGCCGACTCATGTTCATCTTTGCGCCTCCAGGCAAATTGAGAAACGGCACAGTAATCACACCGCCACCAAATAGATGCCAGATGGCTCCGGGCAAATCGTGAGACCGGTCCATAACTGGAGAGTCGAACTAAACATGCCTGTTTAACCTGTCAGGCAAAACTACGAACCCCTGCCAGCACAATCGCACTCAGGAACAAGCCAAAACCGAACACGCCATGCGTGGCCAAGCTACGCAGGCAGCTCCTGAGCGGCGCCGGGGTACGGGCGGCAAAATACCCTGCCCCCAACGCAGGCTGCACCACACACAACGGTACAAGCACCGAGACGATTCCAAACAGCAAGGCTGGCCACAGTGTCGGCACCCGCAACCACCCCTGCCCTGCAATAGCCGCCAGCAGCGCCGCGAATACCAACCCTGTGGCGTAGTGGAGCAGCCAGCCCAACGCCAGTTCCCCCCTGACCGGCGCAGCCTTGCCGATCGCCGCATGCCGCCAGCGCCCTTCGCGCAGGTGCCCCGCCCAGCGCCCGACCATGGCGTAGTCAAGGGTGGTGACGCCCAGATGCCTGAGCAACACGGTCCACAGGTCCATGACCAGGGTGGCGCCGATGCTGATGAACAAAATGGAAAGCGCAAGCGAGGGGATGGTCATGACGAGAGCCCTTGGCAGATTGACGGAAAGGTCGATGCCAAGCAGCATGCAAGTTGAAGTCAACTTCAAGTCAAGAGGGGTTGCAATGGACATTGCCGATGTCGCCAGGCGCACCGGAGTGCCGGCGTCGACATTGCGTTACTACGCGAACAAGGGGTTGCTCAGATCACTGGCCGGCCATGGGCAGCGCCGCCAGTTCCCGCCAGACACCCCCGAGCGCCTGGCGCTGATCGCGCTGGGACAGGCGGCCGGCTTTTCGCTGGACGAAGTAGCCGCCATGCTTGACGAGCAACGGGTCGACCGCGAGTTGCTGCTGGCCAAGGCCGACGAGATCGACCGCCGGATCAAACGGCTGCAGGCGATGAGCAAGGGGTTGCGCCATGCGGCGCAGTGCCCCGAAGAGAGCCATCTGCAATGCCCGACCTTTCAGCGGCTGATGCAGGTGTCGGCCAGCCAGGGCAGGCGTGGAGGCCTCAGTAGCCGTGCAACTCGCGGAACGGCTGGCCCTTGTGGTAGTTGATCCACTCTTCCACGTCATACGGCAGGTACAGCTGCCGACGCGCCCGCGACAGGGCGATATACACGGCGCAGATCCGGGCATCGAAGGCGTAGGCGTCCCTGAAGCGGTCGGTGGTCATCAGTTCCGGTGTCAGCAGCACCTGATCGAACTCCAGGCCGCCGGCCTCCTCGGCCATCAGCAGCGTCAGGCTGTCGGGCCGCGCGGCGATGCGCGCGTCCAGCAGCGTCAGGTCCGCAAGCTTGAAACCCGCCTCAAGGCGCGCCTCGACCCAGAGGAACGCGGCATCGAAACGCTCGGACTCACGCACCTGCTGCCAGTCGAGCAGGTGCGCGAAGTACGGATGCGGCCCTTCGGCATCCTGCCCCGGGGCATAGAACGCGGCCCTGAACAGGCCGATCGCCGTGGCCATGAAGCGGCGCACCTGCGGCCAATCGGGGAAATTCAACAAGCAGTTGGACTCGGCCAACTCCATGGCCCAGCGCATCGTGTCCCAGCGCGAGGCGGTCAGCACCACGCAGCCCTCGGGCGGGACGAACCCTTCGGGGAAGTGCTCGATGCCGACATCGACATGGCGCGCAGCCTCGAAGGCAACCTTGGACTTCTTCGAATGCACGCCGATCAACGGGTTGATCAGGCGTTCCACCTTCGGCCCGCAACGCACGGCAAAGGCCATGTCCTTCTGGCGCACCTGACGCTCACGCCTGACCACCTCGCCGGAGGCCTTCTGGTACTCGTCGCCCAAAGTAATCAGCACCTGGCGGCCCCGTTCGATAACCTGCAGCAGCGAGGCCGGCACGTCCTGGCTCTCGTCGATGATCACGTGGCTGAAACGCCCCGGCACGCAGCAACCAGCCAGGCTCGCACGCTTGAGCAGCAGCAACGCCTCGAACCCGGTCTGCGCGCCCCAGGCCGGTTGCGCCTCCAGGTAGCGCCATAGCCGGCTGGCGTACTCGAGCAGGACCTGGGCATCGACGCCGGAGAGCGCTTGGCGAAAATACGGCAGATGACGATTCGACAGGCTGTAATCCCGCGAATCGCAGTAGTTGCGCAACACTTCCAGGCAGATATCCAGGGCATGCTCGGCGTCGTACTGGCGCAAGCCGACGATCCCCAGCTCCTCGGCCAGCCTGCGCTTGCCGGGACCGCGCTGCGCCGTCCGGGCGGAAACTGACCGGGTATCCTTGAGCAGGGCCCGGGCGAACTGGCCGAAGGTCATGCCGACCTTGGCCTGCTCATCCAGCCCCATGCGTCGACGCAAGGTACCGAGCTTGGCCGGCGTGCGCGCCAGGGCCAGCACCCGGCCACGGGGCAGGCAGTCCATCAGCGCGCCAAGCAGGTAGCTCTTGCCGATCCCGGCATAGCCCTGCACGTGGATGTCTTCGTCGAGGTTGGCCTGGATGACCTTGAGCAGCTTGTCCTGCTCGACGGTCAGCCAGCGCTCGTTGTCGAAGCCGGTGGTCACCCGCTGGCTGAACGGGTTGTCACTGTGATGCAGGCGAATGCGGTAGTCGAAATCCCACTTGCCATCGGCCAGCAGGTAATCCCGCGCCTGGACCTGCTCCGCGTCGAGCAGGCGCAGCTTCGAAGCCTTGATCACCTCAAGGCCGAAATAGAGCTTGCGCGCATCGAACAGCCTGCGGGCCTCGGACAACAATCCCACGCCAGGCGAGTGCGCGCCATCGACCGCCCACGCCAACAGCTTGCCCAGCACCTTTTCCGCCGCTCGCGCATCGACCTGGCCCTGTGCCTGGGCCAGGTTCTGGATCACCAGCACTGCCGCCAACTCCGGCTCGCCCAGGGTGTCGAGCGCCAGCGCGCCGTCGGCCAGCAAGGCCTGGCACGCCTCTGCGGTGACTGGCAGGTACACCGGATGGGAAAAGTCGAAGTGCTCGGGCTGCATGTCGGTACCGGTCCGGGGATCACTCAAGGTTTGTCGGAGTCAGCGGCCTGCCCCACCACCAGATCGAAGCGGTAGGCACCCAACGACCCGGCCATGTCGCCGGGATGGCTGACACCCGCCTGCGGTGCGTCGAGCACGCCATCGAGCTCATGCAGGGCCAACTCCAGCAGCTTGCGCAAGTCACCCACCGAGCGCGCCGACATCTGCAGCTCCAAGGTCACCGCGTCAGCCTTCACCGCCGCTGGCGGAGCCGCATCCTCGAGGATGCGCTCGTGCTCTTCTTCCATCTGGTCGAGCACCTGCGACAGCTCCAGCACACGCTCGGGGCTGGCGGCCATCTGATCCTTGATTTCCAGGCGGCGCATTTGCCACTCGCGAATCTTCTGACGGGTGAGGTCGTCGACATGTTCCACGGTCGCTATCTCCTGGCTGAATGGGTCGACACGATGGGATGCATGATAAGGCGCTGCGCGGGATCGTGCAGGCGGAAAACAGTGCAAGGGTGTAAAGAAACGCGTCTGATATGCGACGCCTGACAGGTACGCCGGAAAAAACCCTGCGCCCAAAATGGAGGCGGCCCCACCAGCCACACCCCGGCACTCGATGTTCCCGCTATGGCTGCTCCCTTCCGGGCCTGACCAGGTTAACGGGTAATCAATGCGGGGGGACCGATGGGGCCACCACGACGGCTCGCCAGCTGACGAGCCGCGCCATTGTACAACGCCAGGGCGAAGTTACAACCTTTGATCGTGAAAAAACCATCATTTCTCAAGGACTTGTGGCAAAGCCATCGCGGGGCAAGCCCGCCCCCACGTACGATCACCCGTGGGAGCGGGCTTGCCCCGCGACAAGGCCACCGGCCTCAGACGTCGATTCCGCGCTCCGCAAGGAAGCCCACGAACGCCTCCTCGTCCATTACCGCCACGCCCAGCTCGCTGGCCTTGGCCAGCTTGGAACCCGCGCCGGGCCCGGCCACCACGCAATGGGTCTTGCCGGATACTGAACCCGCCACCTTGGCTCCCAGGCTTTCCAGCTTTTCCTTGGCGATATCGCGGCTCATGCGCTCCAAGGTACCGGTTAGCACCCAGGTCTGGCCAGCCAGGGGCAAACCCTCGGCGGATTTCTTCTCGCACGACCAGTGCATGCCGAAGTCCAGCAACTGGGCTTCGATGGCACGGGCCAACTGCTGGTTGGCCTCGACCTTGAAGAACTCGCGCACCCCGTCGGCGGCTTTGGTGTTCAGGGCCTGGCGCAAGTCGATGCCATCGGCGGCGATGATCTTGTCCAGGGTGCCCAGCTTGTCTACCAGCTTCTCGGCGCCGGTCGGGCCAACCGACGGGATATCGAGCTTGGCGAGCATCCCGGCCAGGGTGGTGCTGGCGGCGAACTCGGCGCCCAGCCCACCTTCATCCTGCAGTTGCATACCGCTGTCCAGCAGCTGCTTGATCACCGCACGGTTGTGCTCGTCCTCGAAGAAGTTATGGATCTCGTAGGCGACTTCCAGGCCGATGTCCGGCAGGTAGGTCAACACCTGCGGCAGCGCCACCTGCACCCGTGCCAGGCTGCCCAGGGAGCGGGCCAGGACCTTGGCGGTCTCCTCGCCGACATCGGGGATGCCCAGGGCGTAGATGAAACGCGCCAGGCTCGGGCGCTTGCTGGCCTCGATGGCTTCGAGCAGCTTGCGGCTGGAGACCTCGGCAAAGCCTTCAAGGGCGACCACTTGCTCGAATTCCAGCTTGTAGAGATCGGCCGGCGAGCGGATCAGGTTTTCATCGACCAGTTGCTCGACGCTCTTTTCGCCCAGGCCATCGATGTCCATGGCCCGGCGCGACACATAATGGATGATCGCCTGCTTGAGCTGGGCGGCGCAGCTCAGGCGCCCCACGCAGCGGTACACTGCGCCTTCGCTGGTGGTTTCCTTGCCCTTGCTGCGCTTGACCAGCTGGGTACGCTCGACCTGCGAGCCGCACACCGGGCATTGGCTCGGCACCTGCACCGCGCGAGCGCCTTGCGGACGGCGCTCGAGCACCACCTGCATGACCTGCGGGATCACGTCGCCGGCACGGCGGATGATCACCGTATCGCCAATACGCAGGCCCAGGCGCGCGATCTCGTCCATGTTGTGCAGGGTGGCGTTGGAGACGGTCACACCGGCCACCTTGACCGGTTTGAGACGGGCCACTGGAGTCACCGCGCCAGTACGCCCGACCTGGAACTCGACATCGAGCACCTCGGTGAGCTCTTCCATGGCCGGGAACTTGTGGGCGATCGCCCAGCGCGGCTCACGGGCACGGAAACCCAGCTCACGCTGGGAGGCCAGGGCATTGACCTTGAACACCACCCCATCGATCTCGTAGGGCAGGCTGTTGCGGCGCGCTCCGATGTCCCGGTAATAGGCCAGGCACTCTTCGATACCGGCGGCGTGCCTGAGCTCGCGGCTGATCGGCAGCCCCCAGGTCTTGAGTTTCTCCAGGATACCGATATGGCTGTCGCCAAACGGCTCGGACACCTGGCCGACGCCATAGCAGCAGAATTCCAGCGGGCGGCTGGCGGTGATCTTCGAGTCCAGCTGGCGCAGGCTGCCGGCGGCGGCGTTGCGCGGGTTGGCGAAGGTCTTGCCGCCGGCCTCGGCCTGGGCCGCATTGAGCCGGTCGAATCCGGCCTTGCTCATGTACACCTCGCCGCGCACTTCCAGCACCGCCGGCCAGCCCTCGCCCTGCAGCTTGAGCGGGATGTTGCGCACGGTGCGCACGTTGGCGCTGATGTCCTCACCGGTAGTGCCGTCGCCACGGGTGGCGCCCTGCACCAGCTGGCCGTCGCGGTACAGCAGGCTTACCGCCAGGCCGTCGAGCTTGGGCTCGCAGCTGTAGTCCACGGCCGCCTGATCGCCGCCCGGCAGGTCCAGGCCTTCGACCACGCGGCGACCGAAGTCGCGCAGGTCGTCTTCCTCGAAGGCGTTGCCCAGGCTGAGCATCGGTATTTCGTGACGCACCTGGCTGAAGGCCGCCAACGCCGCGCCGCCGACGCGCTGGGTCGGCGAATCCGGCGTCACCAGGTGCGGGTGCTCGGTTTCCAGAGCCTTGAGCTCATTGAACAGGCGGTCGTATTCGGCATCGGGCACGCTGGGTTCGTCGAGCACGTAGTAGCGGTAGTTGTGCTGATCGAGTTCGGCGCGCAGTTCGTGGATTCGGGATTCGGCGTTCATTTCTGGTCTTCTCTTGCAAAGCAAAAGAGCAGCCCCTGGCTGCTCTTTCGTTTCAATCATCGCGGCGCGGACCGAGGCAGGGTCCGCCCACTCGGGTGTATCAGCGTTTCTGCGTCAGGGCGCGGCGCTCGAACTCGACGATGCGCTGGCGGTAGTGCTCGATGGTCTGGGCAGTCAGCACGCTGCGCTGGTCATCCTTGAGCTCGCCATTGAGCTCGTGGGCCAGCTTGCGGGCGGCGGCGACCATCACGTCGAAGGCCTGCTTGGGGTGACGCGGGCCTGGCAGGCCGAGGAAGAAGCTCACCGCACGGGTGCTGAAATGGTCGATGTCGTCCAGATCGAACACGCCGGGCTTGACCGCATTAGCCATGGAGAACAGCACTTCGCCGTGGCCGGCCATGCTCTCGTGGCGATGGAAGATGTCCATCTCGCCGAAGCGAAGGCCGCTTTCCAGGATGTTCTGCAGCAGCGCCGGCCCCTTGAAACCGCCTTCGTCGCGGGAGATGACACTGATCACCAGCACTTCCTCGGCCGGCGGCAGCTCCTTGGCCGGCGTGGAAGCGGCAGTGAAACCGCTGTTGCGGGTGTTGTCGGCGGCGAAGTCGTCGTCGCCAGTATCGAACAGGTCCGGCTCACGCGGCTCGGCGGCCAGCTTCAGGTCGCCCTGTTGCTGCTCGCTGTTGTTGCGCTTGCCGCGCTTGGCCTTGGCCGGTTTGGCTTCACGTTCGCGTTCGCGCTCCCGCAGCGGGGCGCTGACCGATGGCAGGTCGCTCTCATCCAGCTCGGGCTCTTTATGGGTTTCCAGCACACGCGAAGGGCCGAGCACCTCGGCGCCGCCGCTGTCGTCGTCCGGGGCGTTGGCGTAGCTACGGTCCAGACGGAACTTCAACTTGCCCTTGCCGCCGCGCATGCGGCGCCAGCCGTCGAAAAGAATACCGGCGATGACAATGATGCCGATGACGATCAGCCACTCGCGCAGACCGATTTCCATGTAATCCCGTGCCTCTATAAAAAATATGCTTGAAAACAAAGGCTTCAAAGGCCTTTAACACGTGGCGCCAACTCTATGTTCTGACAGGCGTTTTACCCACGCAAAAAACAAGTGACATTAAGCTAGCACGACCAAAGGCAACTTTACACCGTCTGTCGCGTCTGCTGAGGCTTTTGCCTACATGTTCACACCCTTTCTTTACCCCTTATGCGTCAACCATGGCCATCGCTTCTTCCACATCAACTGCAACAAGGCGTGAACAACCCGGCTCGTGCATGGTCACCCCCATCAGCTGGTCGGCCATTTCCATGGCGATCTTGTTGTGGGTGATGTAGATGAACTGCACGGTTTCGCTCATTTCCTTGACCAGGCGCGCATAGCGCCCGACGTTGGCATCGTCCAAAGGCGCGTCGACCTCGTCGAGCATGCAGAACGGCGCCGGGTTCAGCTTGAAGATGGCGAACACCAGGGCCAGGGCCGTCAGTGCCTTCTCGCCGCCGGACAGCAGATGGATGGTGCTGTTCTTCTTGCCCGGCGGGCGCGCCATGATCGTCACCCCTGTATCGAGTAGATCTTCGCCCGTCAGTTCCAGATAAGCGCTGCCACCACCGAAAACTTTTGGGAAAAGTGCCTGTAATCCGGCATTTATCTGATCAAAGGTATCCTTGAAGCGGTTGCGGGTTTCCTTGTCGATCTTGCGGATGACGTTTTCCAGGGTCTGCAGTGCCTCGACCAGGTCGGCGTCCTGGGCATCCAGGTAGCGCTTGCGCTCGGACTGCTGCTCGTACTCTTCGATGGCCGCCAGGTTGATCGCGCCCAGGCGCTGGATACGCGCCTCGACCTGCTCCAGTGCCTGTTCGGCCCCCTGCTCGCTGGCCTCGGCCTCGAGCGTGGCGAGCACGCCCTGCAGATCGTAGCCGTCGGCGAGCAGTTGCTCCTGCAAGGTCTTGCGCCGCACGTCCAGCCCCTGGGACTCCAGGCGCTGCTGCTCCAGCTGGCCGCGCAGTAGCTGAGCCTGCTGCTCGGCCTGGGTGCGGCGGCGCTCGGCATCGCGCAGTTCGCGGTCTGCCTCGTCCATGTGCAGCCGCGCTTGGCGCATCTCTTCATCGACGCCCATGCGTCTCTCAAGCAACTCTTCGAGTTTCAGGCGCAACTCTTCGAGCGGCGCCTCGCCCTCCTCGAGATTCAGGTTCAGTTGCTCCTGACGCTCGTTCAGGCGCGCGGCCTGCTGCTCCAGGCGCTCGAGCGCCTGGCGGGTGGAATCGTGCTGGGCGCGCAACGAGCCCAAGCGCACGGCCAGTTGATGGGCATGGTCCTTGTGCTGGCGGGCCTCCTGGCGGACCCGGTCGAGGCCTTCGCGCAGGGTGTCGCGGCGCGCCATGAGTTGCTCGCGCTGCTCAGTGTCCTGGGCCATCAGGTCGAGGGATTCCTGCAACAGCAGGCGTGCCTCGCCCAGCTGCTCATGCTCCAGGGCGCGCTGCTCCTGGAGCTCGGCCAGTTCTTCGTGCAAGCGTCGGCGGCGCAGTTCGAGCTGTTCGGCGCGGGCCCGGCCAGCGGACAGGCGCGCCTTGAGCTCACCGTGCTGGCGGCTCTCGTCCTGGCTGCGACGGCGCAATTGCTCGCGCTGCTCCTCCAGGTCGAGCTGTTGTTCACGCAGGCGCTGCAGTTGCTCGTCAAGCTGTTCGAGCGCCGCCTCCTGCTCCAGCTGCTCCTGGGCCAGGCGTTCGATTTCCTGGCCCCTGGCCAGCACGCCGCCCTGGGCCTCACCACCACGGCTGACCCGCAGGAAATGCCGCCCGACCCAGTATCCGTCGCGGCTGACCAGGCTTTGCCCAGCAGCCAGCGACGCTCGCTGCGCCAACGCCTGCTCCAGCGTTTCAACCGGCCTGACCTGCCCCAGCCAGGCCGACAGATCGGCCCGTCCCTCGACCTTGTCGAGCAGGCTGCCGGGAACACGCGGGCCCTCGCCCCCGTCCAGCAGCAGGCGCAGATCGCCCTGCTCCAGCGCGGCGAAGTCCAGGCCGGCGAAGTCGTCCAGCAGCACTGCCTGCAGGTCGGCGCCAAGCACGGTTTCCACCGCCAGCTCCCAGCCGGGCTCGACCCGCAGCCCCTCGGCCAGGCGCGGGCGCTGCTCCAGACCCTGGGCGCGCAGCCAGTCGGCGGCACCCACACCGGGCTCCAGCGCAGCCTGCTGCAAGGCCTCCAGCGAGGCCAGGCGCCCGCCCAGGCGCTGCAGATCACCCTGCTGTTGCTGTTGCGCCTGGCTGGTCTGCTGCAATTGTTCGCGCAACCCTTCAAGGCGCTCGATCACCTGCTGCTCTTGCAGGTGCAGCTCTTCGAGCAGCAACTCGCTGCTGGCCACTTGCTCGCCCAGATCGGACGTCTCGGTGTCCTGGGTATCACCACCGAGCTGCTCGCCCTCCTCGCCCAGCTTGCGCTGGCGCTCGGCCAGGCGCTCCAGGCTGGATTCGAGCTGCGCCAGGCGCGCCTGCTGCACCTCGGCCTGACGGCGCGGTTCGGCGGAGCGGGTGTTGAAGCCGTCCCACTGCTCCTGCCAGCCATGCATGCCAAGCTCAGCTTCCTCCAGGGTCGCGGCGGCTTCCTCGGCTGCGGCCAGGGTCAGCTCCTGCTCCGGTTCGAGCATCGCCAATTCTTCGCCGAGGGTCGCCAGCAAGGTGCGGTCGTGCCCCAGGTGCGATTCGGTTTCCAGGCGGCTGCGTTCGGCTTCCTTGAGGTCGTCCTGCAATTGGCGCAAGCGCTGCTGGCCATGCTGGATACTCTGCTCGACGCGAGCGATATCACCGGCCACCGAATAGAAGCGGCCCTGCACCTGGTTGAAGCGCTCGGACAACTCATGGTGACCGTCGCGCAGTCGCTCGATGCTGGCGTCGGCGTTGCGCTGTTCGGCCACCAGCGCCTCGAAGGCGACCTCCTGGTCGCCGATCACCGTCTCGCGCTGGCGCACCCGATCATCCAGGTCGCGCCAGCGCAGGGCTGCCAGGCGTGCCTTGAGCTGACGCTCCTCGGCCTTGTACTCGCGGTATTTCTCGGCAGCCTGGGCCTGGCGGTGCAGGCGCTCGATCTGGCGTTCCAGCTCTTCGCGCAGGTCGGTCAGACGCGCGAGGTTTTCCTGCGTGCGGCGGATGCGGCTCTCGGTCTCGCGGCGACGCTCCTTGTACTTGGAGATGCCCGCCGCTTCCTCGATGAAGTTGCGCAGCTCCTCGGGCTTGGCCTCGATCAGCTTGCTGATCATGCCCTGCTCGATGATCGAATAGCTGCGCGGCCCCAGGCCGGTGCCGAGGAAGATATCGGTGATGTCACGACGCCGGCACTTGGTGCCGTTCAGGTAATAGGTGTTCTGCCCGTCGCGGGTGACCTTGCGGCGGATCGAGATCTCGGCGTAGGCGGCGTACTCGCCCACCAGGCTGTTGTCGCTGTTGTCGAACACCAGCTCGATGCTGGCCTGGCTGACAGGCTTGCGGCTGGTGGAGCCGTTGAAGATGACATCGGTCATCGACTCGCCACGCAGGTTCTTCGCCGAACTCTCGCCCATCACCCAGCGCACCGCGTCGATGATGTTGGATTTACCGCAGCCGTTGGGGCCGACCACGGCGGCCATGTTGCTGGGGAAGTTGACCGTGGTCGGATCGACGAACGACTTGAACCCGGCCAGGCGGATGCACTTCAGGCGCACCGGTCAGACTCGCGCCAGCGCCGCCAGCACCAGTTCGCAACTGCGCTGGCAATAGGCGGTGAGCACCTCGCGGATGCGCGGCAGGTCGCGGGCGACCACGGCTTCGAGCAGGCGGGCGAACAGCTCCAGGTAATCGACCATGTTGGCCTGGCGCTGGTCCAGGGCCAGGTAGTAGGCGCGGCTCATGGCCGGCTGCAGGTTCTCGACGGTTTCCTGCAGGTACGGGTTGTTGGCGAATGGATAGGCGGCGCGCATCACCGCGAAGCTGTCGCCGACGAAGGCCTTGATGTCCTTGCCGGCATGGGCCTGCTTGAGGCGCTGCTGGATGTCCAGGAACGGGCGCAGGTCGCCCTCGGTGCGCCAATGCTGGGCAACGGCATTGCCCAGCAGGATGTAGAACTCGCCCATCAGGGCGCACAGGCTGCGCACGCTGTTCTCGTCGAGTTCGGTCACATGGGCGCCGCGGCGCGGCAGGATGGCCACCAGGTGCCGACGCTCGAGGATGAGCAGCGCCTCGCGTACCGAACCGCGGCTGACGTTGAGGGCCTGGGTGACCTTCTGCTCCTGGATGCGCTCGCCGGGTGCGAGTTCGCCGCGGATGATCCGCTCGGCCAGGTAGTGGGCAATTTGCTCGGAGAGGCTGTCCGGCGCCTTGAACGTCATGGTTTTCCTTCGCAATCTGGGTAGCTGTGCACAAGGGCGCGATTGTAGCGCACTTGCCAGGCGCTCGCGCAGCGGGACTGCGTGCTTTGTGCGACTGGCGGGTCAACTTTCCTGCACGGCGCGAACTATGCTTTGGAAAAGGCTCGATGAGGCGGTCCGGAAGGCCTTCGTGCAAATTCTTGACCTTTGAGTCAGAAAATTATTGACCCAGAGGTCAGCCGTTGCTTAGAGTCCGCCGGAACAACAATAAAACCATTGCGAGGCCCTCCCCCGTGATCCAGTTTCTCGTCAACCAGGAGCTGCGCAGCGAGCACGCCCTGGACCCGAACATGACGGTGCTGCAATACCTGCGCGAGCACCTGGGCAAACCCGGCACCAAGGAAGGCTGCGCCAGTGGCGACTGCGGTGCCTGCACCGTGGCTGTCGGCGAACTTGTGCAGGACGACAAGTGCGGCGACAGCATCCGCTACCGCAGCCTCAACTCGTGCCTGACCTTTGTCTCTTCCCTGCACGGCAAGCAACTGATCAGCGTAGAGGGCCTCAAGCACCAGGGCGAACTGCACAGCGTGCAAAAGGCCATGGCCGACTGCCATGGTTCGCAATGCGGCTTCTGCACGCCCGGTTTCGTCATGTCGCTGTTCGCCCTGCAGAAGAACAGCCAAGGCCACGACCTGCACCAGGCCCAGGAGGCCCTGGCCGGCAACCTGTGCCGCTGCACCGGCTACCGGCCGATCCTCGAGGCCGCCGAGCAGAGCTGCGCACGCCCCTGCCGCGACCAGTTCGACGCCCAGCAGGCACAGACCATCGCCCGCCTCAAGGCCATCGCCCCGCAACAGACCGGCGAGCTCAACAGTGGCGACAAGCGCTGCCTGGTGCCACTGACCGTGGCCGATCTGGCCGATCTGTACAGCTCCCACCCCGAGGCACGCCTGCTGGCCGGCGGGACCGACCTGGCGCTGGAAGTCACCCAGTTCCACCGCACCCTGCCGGTGATGATCTACGTCGGCCATGTCGCCGAGCTCAAGCGCATCGACAAGACCGCCAGCCACCTGGAGATCGGCGCCGCGACCCCGCTGACCGACTGCTACACCGCACTCAACGAGGAATACCCCGACTTCGGCGACCTGCTGCACCGCTTCGCCTCGCTGCAGATCCGCAACCAGGGCACCTTGGGTGGCAATATCGGCAACGCCTCGCCGATCGGTGACTCGCCACCTCTGTTGATCGCCCTCGACGCACAGATCGTCCTGCGCCAGGGCGAGCGCCAGCGCACCCTGGCGCTGGAAGACTACTTCATCGACTACCGCATCACTGCACGCCAGGACAGCGAGTTCATCGAGAAGATCATCGTGCCGCGCGCCAGCAACGACTGGGCCTTCCGCGCCTACAAGGTGTCCAAGCGCCTGGACGACGATATTTCCGCGGTGTGCGCGGCGTTCAACCTGAGCATCGAGAACGGTGTGGTCAGCGGCGTGCGCATCGCCTTTGGCGGCATGGCGGCAATCCCGAAACGCGCCCGCGCCTGCGAAGCCGCGCTGCGCGGCAAGCCCTGGAACCAGGCCAGCGTCGAACGCGCCTGCCAGGCCCTGGCCGAGGACTTCACCCCGCTCAGCGACTTCCGCGCCAGCCGCGAGTACCGCCTGCTGACCGCGCAGAACCTGCTGCGCAAGTACTTCATCGAACTGCAAACGCCGCATATCGAAACCCGGGTGACCGCCTATGTCTAACCATCACGCCGTCAAGAGCCAGGCCGAGATGGCCGCACTGTTCAGCCAGGACCTGACCACCGGGGTCGGCCGCAGCCTCAAGCACGACAGCGCCGACAAGCACGTGGCCGGCGAGGCGGTGTACATCGACGACCGCCTGGAATTCCCCAACCAGCTGCACGTCTATGCACGCACCGCCGACCGCGCCCATGCGCGCATCCTGCGCATTGACACCACGCCCTGCTACCAGTTCGAAGGCGTGCGCATCGCCATCACCCATGAGGACATCCCGGGGCTCAAGGATATCGGCCCAGTGGTGGCTGGCGACCCGTTGCTGGCCATCGACAAGGTCGAGTTCTTCGGCCAGCCGGTGCTCGCCGTGGCCGCCTGCGATCTCGAGACTGCGAGACGCGCCGCCATGGCGGCAATCGTCGAGTACGAAGACCTGGAGCCGGTGCTCGATGTAGTCGAGGCCCTGCGCAAGAAGCACTTCGTGCTCGACAGCCACACCCACCAGCGCGGCGATTCCGCCGCCGCATTGGCCAGTGCCCCGCACCGTATCCAGGGCACCCTGCACATCGGCGGCCAGGAACATTTCTACCTGGAGACCCAGATCAGCTCGGTGATGCCCGGCGAAGATGGCGGCATGATCGTCTACTGCTCGACGCAGAACCCCACCGAGGTGCAGAAGCTGGTGGCCGAGGTGCTCGACGTGCCGATGCACAAGATCGTCGTCGACATGCGCCGCATGGGTGGCGGTTTCGGCGGCAAGGAAACCCAGGCCGCCAGCCCCGCGTGCCTGTGCGCGGTGATCGCGCGCCTGACCGGCCAGCCAACCAAGATGCGCCTGCCGCGGGTCGAAGACATGACAATGACCGGCAAGCGTCACCCGTTCTACGTGGAATACGACGTCGGCTTCGACGACAGCGGCCGCCTGCACGGGATCAATTTCGACCTGGCCGGCAACTGCGGCTACTCGCCGGACCTGTCCGGCTCGATCGTCGACCGCGCCATGTTCCACTCCGACAACGCCTACTACCTGGGCGATGCCACGGTGCACGGCCACCGCTGCAAGACCAACACGGCCTCCAACACTGCCTACCGCGGCTTCGGCGGCCCGCAGGGGATGGTCGCCATCGAGCAGGTGATGGACCATATCGCCCGTCACCTGGCCCTCGACCCGCTGGCGGTGCGCAAGGCCAACTACTACGGCAAGACCGAACGTAACGTCACCCACTACTACCAGACCGTCGAGCACAACATGCTCGAGGAGATGACCGCAGAGCTCGAGGCCAGCAGCGACTACCATGAGCGCCGCGAGTCGATCCGCCGTTTCAACGCCAACAGCCCGGTGCTGAAAAAAGGCCTGGCGCTGACCCCGGTGAAGTTCGGCATCTCGTTCACCGCCACCTTCCTCAACCAGGCAGGTGCCTTGATCCACATCTACACCGACGGCAGCATCCACCTCAACCACGGCGGCACCGAGATGGGCCAGGGCCTGAACACCAAGGTCGCGCAGGTGGTGGCGCAGGTGTTCCAGGTCGACTTCAATCGTATCCAGATCACCGCGACCAATACCGACAAGGTGCCCAACACCTCACCGACAGCCGCGTCCAGCGGCGCCGATCTGAACGGCAAGGCAGCGCAGAACGCCGCCGAGATCCTCAAGAAGCGCCTGACAGAGTTCGCCGCCCGGCACTACAACGTCACCGAGGAAGACGTCGAGTTCCGCAACGGCCATGTGCGCGTGCGCGAGCAGATCGTCAGCTTCGAGCAGTTGGTGCAGCAGGCTTACTTCGCCCAGGTATCGCTGTCGACCACCGGTTTCTACCGTACGCCGAAGATTTTCTACGACCGCAACCAGGCCCGTGGCCGCCCGTTCTACTACTTCGCCTTCGGCGCCGCCTGCGTGGAGGTTATCGTCGATACCCTCACCGGTGAATACAAGATGCTGCGCGCCGACATCCTGCATGACGTGGGCGACTCGCTGAACCCGGCCATCGACATCGGCCAGGTGGAGGGTGGTTTCGTCCAGGGCATGGGCTGGCTGACCACCGAGGAACTGGTGTGGAACGCCAAGGGCAAGCTGATGACCAACGGCCCGGCCAGCTACAAGATCCCGGCAGTGGCCGACATGCCGATCGACATGCGCGTCAAGCTGGTGGAAAACCGCAAGAACCCCGAGGACACCGTGTTCCATTCCAAGGCCGTGGGCGAGCCGCCGTTCATGCTCGGCATTGCCGCCTGGTGCGCGATCAAGGACGCAGTGGCGAGCATCGCCGACTACCGCGTGCAGCCGAACATCGACGCGCCATCGACGCCGGAGCGGGTGTTGTGGGGTTGCGAGCAGATGCGCAAGGCGGTGGCTGCGGCGCAGCCTGCCGAACAGCAACTGGAACCTGTGACGCACTGACGCCACGCTCCCTGTAGACGCGACCTTGCGTTGCGCCTACAGGGACCGAGGAGGACTGAAGACATGCATCAATGGATCAACGCCCTCGCCGACCACCAAGCCCGTGGCGAACCCTGCGTGTTGGTGACCATCATCGAGGAGCGCGGCTCCACTCCGCGCAACGCCGGCTCGAAAATGGTAGTCAGCACCAGCGCGCTGTACGACACCATCGGCGGCGGCCACCTGGAGTTCAAGGCCCTGCACATCGCCCGGCAGATGCTCGCGGAACACCGCAGCACCCCGCATCTGGAGCGCTTCAGCCTCGGCGCCAGCCTCGGCCAGTGCTGCGGCGGCGCCACCGTGCTGCTGTTCGAGCCGATGAGTGGCGTGCAGGCCGAGATCGCCGTGTTCGGCGCGGGCCATGTCGGCCGCGCTCTGGTACCCTTGCTCGCCGCGCTGCCATGCCGGGTGCGCTGGATCGATTCGCGCGAGCAGGAGTTCCCCGCGCTCATCCCCGACGGGGTGAGCAAGATCGTCAGCGAAGAGCCGGTCGACGAAGTCGCCGACCTGCCCGCCGGCAGCTACTGCATCGTCATGACCCATAACCACCAGCTGGACCTGGAGCTGACCGCCGCGATCCTCAAGCGCAACGACTTCACCTGGTTCGGCCTGATCGGTTCGAAGACCAAGCGCGTCAAGTTCGAGCACCGCCTGCGCGAGCGCGGCTTCGAAGACGCGCTGATGGCGCGCATGCGCTGCCCGATGGGCCTAGCCGAGGTCAAGGGCAAGCTGCCGATCGAGATCGCCGTGTCCATCGCCGCCGAAATCATTGCCACCTACAACGCCTGCTTCGGCCAGCACGACGCTGCCGCCAATTCAGGCCCCATCGCCCAGTTGCTGCCGTCCTCGCGACGCAGCCAGACCCTTTGACGAGAGCCCCATGAGCGCAACCCGCAAAGCCTACCGAGCCGCCATCCTGCACAGCATCGCCGACCCCGCCGAGGTCGGCCTGGAGGCGTCCTGCGAATACTATGAAGACGGCCTGCTGGTAGTCGACGGCGGCCGCATCAGCGCCCTGGGCCATGCCAGCGAGCTGCTGCCG
The DNA here is from genome assembly GCF_026343815.1 of Pseudomonas sp. BJa3. Lineage (NCBI taxonomy): Bacteria > Pseudomonadati > Pseudomonadota > Gammaproteobacteria > Pseudomonadales > Pseudomonadaceae > Pseudomonas > Pseudomonas sp. BJa3. The sequence continues at coordinate 88,025 of NZ_JAOXMC010000018.1, forward strand.
ACCCTCGACGCTGACATCCCGGTGCAACACTACCAGGACGCCCTGATCACTCCGGGCTTCATCGACACCCATATCCACTTCCCGCAGACCGGCATGATTGGCTCCTATGGCGAACAGCTGCTGGACTGGCTGAACACCTACACCTTCCCCTGCGAAAAGCAGTTCGCCGACAAGGCCCACGCCGACCAGGTGGCGAAGATCTTCCTCGCCGAACTGCTGCGCAACGGCACCACCACCGCGCTGGTGTTCGGCAGCGTGCACCCCGAGTCGGTCAACGCCCTGTTCGAGGAGGCCGAGCGCCTGGACCTGCGCATGATCGCCGGCAAGGTGATGATGGACCGCAACGCCCCCGACTACCTGACCGACACCGCCGAGTCCAGCTACCGCGACAGCAAGATGCTGATCGAGCGCTGGCACGGCAAGGGCCGCCTGCACTACGCGGTCACCCCGCGCTTCGCGCCGACCAGCACGCCGGAACAGTTGAGCGTGGCCGGTCAGTTGCTCAAGGAGCACCCGGGCGTGTACATGCACACTCACCTGTCGGAGAACCTCAAGGAAATCGACTGGGTCAAGGAACTGTTCCCCGAGCAGAAAGGCTACCTTGACGTCTACGACCACTTCGAGCTGCTCGGCGAGCGCTCGGTGTTCGCCCACGGCGTGCACCTGTGCGACGACGAGTGCCAGCGCCTGGCCGAAACCGGTTCGGCCATCGCCTTCTGCCCGACCTCCAACCTGTTCCTCGGCAGCGGCCTGTTCAACCTGCCCCAGGCCGAGCGCTTCAAGGTCAACGTCGGCCTGGGCACCGATGTCGGCGCCGGCACCAGCTTCTCGCTGCTCAACACCCTCAACGAGGCGTACAAGGTGATGCAGCTGCAAGGCGCGCGCCTGCACCCGTACAAGTCGCTGTACCTGGCTACCCTAGGCGGCGCCCGCGCCCTGCGCCTGGACGACCGCATCGGCAGCCTGCGCCCGGGCAATGACGCCGACTTCGTGGTGCTCGACTACAAGGCCACCCCGTTGTTGGACTACCGTCTGCAGCAGTCGAAAAGCATCGAGGAGACCTTGTTCGTGCTCACCACCCTGGGCGACGACCGCACCGTGCGTGAAACCTACGCCGCCGGGCGTTGCGTGCACCAGCGCTAAGGCTGTTTCGCCAACCCTCGGTACAGTGCGCCGCCGATCGCTGCCCCGATCAGCGGCGCCAGCCAGAACAACCACAGCTGCTGCAGCGCCCAGCCACCCACGAACAAGGCCGGCCCTGTGCTGCGTGCCGGGTTGACCGAGGTGTTGGTGACCGGAATCGAAATCAGATGTATCAGGGTCAGCGCCAGGCCAATCGCAATTGGCGCAAAGCCGGCCGGTGCCCTGGCATCGGTGGCGCCCATGATGATCACCAGGAACATCGCGGTCATCACCACCTCACTGGTGAAGCCTGCCGCCAGCGTGTAGCCGCCCGGCGAATGCTCGCCGTACCCGTTCGAGGCCAGGCCGCTGGCCAGTTCGAAGCCGGCTTTGCCACTGGCGATGAAGTAGATCACCGCTGCGGCCAGGATGGCGCCGATCACTTGGGCAATCACATAGGGCAGCAGTTCTTTTGCCGGGAACCGCCCGCCCACCACCAAGCCGAACGACACGGCCGGATTGAGGTGACAACCCGAGATATGGCCGATGGCGAAGGCCATGGTCAGGACAGTCAGGCCGAACGCGAAAGCGACACCGAGAACGCCGATGCCAACGGGAGAACTGGCGGCCAGCACGGCACTGCCGCACCCGCCAAGGACCAGCCAGAAAGTGCCGACCAGCTCGGCACCCATGCGCACACCCAGAGATGAAGTCATGAACCCTTCCTCAAGTAATTGGACGCAACGACTGCGCAAGCCCAACTGCTTGATGAAGGTTTGCTGGTGTGAAATCTAGCAGAGCTTTGGCCAAGGGCCAGTAACGACGAAGGGCCGCTAAGCGGCCCTTCGGTCATCAAGGCAAACGTTCAACCCTTGGCGGTAGCCTTGGGCTTTTTCAGCAGGTGCGAGAACACCGCGTGCAGGTCGTCCGAGGCGCTCTCCTCGTCGAGATTGAGCTTGCTGTCGATATGGTCCATGTGATGCATCATCAGGCTTACCGCCTGCTCGGCATCACGGGCCTCGATCGCATCGATCAGCTGCATGTGCTCATCGTACGAGCAGTGCGAGCGGTTACCGCTTTCGTACTGGGCGATGATCAGCGAAGTCTGCGACACCAGGCTGCGCTGGAAGCTCACCAGTGGCGCATTGCCGGCGGCTTCGGCCAGCTTGAGGTGGAACTCGCCGGACAGGCGGATACCGGCGCCACGGTCGCCACGGGAGAAGCTGTCACGCTCCTCGCGGACCATCTGGCGCAGTTCGTTGAGCTGTTCGAGGGTGGCGTGCTGCACGGCCAGCTCGGTGATCGCGCGCTCGACCATGCGCCGCGAGAAGAACACCTGCCGCGCCTCCTCGACCGTAGGGCTGGCCACCACCGCACCACGGTTGGGCCGCAACAGCACCACGCTCTCATGGGCCAGGCGCGACAGGGCGCGGCGGATGATGGTGCGGCTGACGCCGAAGATCTCGCCCAGTGCTTCCTCGCTCAACTTGGTGCCCGGTGCCAGACGCTGCTCGAGGATCGCCTCGAAGATATGCGCATAGACGATGTCGTCCTGGGTACCGCTGCGGCCGGCCTTGCCAGTGCGCACAGGTTTTTTCAGAGGTTGCAGCTGTTCGTTCATGGGCTCTCGAGCACAAAGGATTTGCCAGTCGGACCGTGACTGTAATACCGGTCAGCGGGGGGATGGCAAGTCCTGGAGGAAGAAAAGGGGCCAAGGTATGGCGCCATTGTACACAGGCTGACCCGTTTCTGCAGGTGGCCTTTTACCTATATAGCCGTTGTACGGCAGTTTGTGAGCACAAAAGATAAAACATTATTTGCATTCTTTGTACACAAACGCATAATCCTGCGAGCAACTTCCTGACCCAAAAGTCAACAAAATGGTCGGACGTCTGCCACACCCCCTCGCGAAGCCCCCCAGTGCATGGCTCAGGACCAGGCTTCGAACAACAAGAAAGACTTGAGGAGTACTCGCTGTGGAAAGCCGCAAATCCGAAGCACCTACGCTGGATCTCGCCCCACCGCTCGAAACTGGCTGGCTGGAGCGGATTTTCAAACTCAAGCAGCATGGCAGCACCGTCCGCACCGAGCTGATCGCCGGGGTGACCACCTTCATCACCATGGCCTACATCATCTTCGTCAACCCCAACATCATGGCCGACGCCGGCATCGACCACGGCGCGGCGTTCGTCGCCACCTGCATCGCCGCCGCCCTCGGCTGCCTGCTGATGGGCCTGTACGCCAACTGGCCGGTGGGCCTGGCGCCGGGCATGGGACTCAACGCCTTCTTCACCTACACCGTGGTCGGCACCATGGGCTACAACTGGGAAACGGCGCTGGGGGCGGTGTTCGTCTCGGGCGTGCTGTTCATGTTCCTGACCGTTTCGCGCGTGCGTGAGTGGCTTCTCAACAGCATCCCGGTGAGCCTGCGCCATGCCATGGGGGCCGGCGTCGGCCTGTTCCTCGGGCTGATCGGCCTGAAAACCGCCGGCATCATCGTCGACAGCCCGGCAACCCTGGTCAAGCTGGGCTCGCTGCATGAGCCCGGCCCGCTGCTGGCGGCCGTGTGCTTCCTGCTGATTGCCATCCTCAGCTACAAGCGGGTGTTCGGCGCGATCCTGATCAGCATCATCGGCGTCACCCTGGCCGGCTGGGGCCTGGGCCTGGTCAAGTTCGGCGGGGTGGTGTCGATGCCGCCGAGCCTCGCACCGACCTGGATGGCCATGGACGTGGTTGGCGTGTTCAACGTCAGCATGATCAGCGTGGTGCTGGCGTTCCTGTTCGTGCACATGTTCGACACCGCCGGCACGCTGATGGGCGTGGCCCAGCGGGCCAACCTGGTGGCACCGGACGGGCGTATCGAGAACTTGTCGCGGGCACTGAAGGCCGACAGCACCTCCAGCGTGTTCGGCGCGGTGGTCGGCGTGCCGCCGGTGACCAGCTACGTGGAAAGTGCCGCAGGTGTCGCGGCAGGTGGACGCACCGGCCTGACCGCCGTGGTGGTTGGCGTGCTGTTCATCGCCGCGATGTTCTTCGCCCCGCTGGCCGGGATGATTCCGGCCTATGCCACCGCCGGCGCGCTGATCTACGTGGCGATGCTGATGATGGGCAGTATGGCGCATATCGAGTGGGACGAAGCCACCGACAGCATTCCGGCGATCGTCACGGTGATCATGATGCCGCTGACCTTCTCGGTGGCGGACGGCATTGCCCTGGGCTTCATCAGCTATGTGGCGCTGAAGGCCGGGACCGGCAAGTACAAGGAGATCTCGGCGAGCCTTTGGGTGCTGTGCCTGATCTTCATTGCCAAGTTTGTGTTCCTCTGACGCGACCAACCCACCGGAAGGTCATCACCCCTCATGGGAGACCACACGTCCCATGAGGGCTGCCAGCGCAAGCCGGGCCAATTGTCTTGCCGGTCCAGCTCCCGCTTGCTCACCATCACGCTTCCTTGCAGGATCAGCACTCATCTATCGTGCAAGGACAGCCCGTCATGACACCACCCGCTTTTGACCTCACCCCCCACCTTCAACGCTGGTTCGCCTGGTCCGATATTCTCGCCTGTTTCTGGCCGGGGCCGGGCGGGCGCTCGCTACAAGTTGATCCACTGCTTGCGAGCGTTATCGACCAATCGGGCGTGTACTGTATCGCGTGGGGCGATGTCTGCGATGTCCCACACCCTGCCAACAGCCATATCAAATACATCGGGCAAACGAAAAACTTCAAGGCCCGTATTGGCCAGTTCGCCACCTCGGCCGGCATATTCTGGGACGATCGCTACAATGGCCATTCCGCGGCATGGCGCTGGCCCCAGGGTGAAACGGAAAAAATGAAACTGGCCTTTTTCCCATTGACGGAAAACGAGAGCGAACACCTCAGGACTGGCCGTCTCTTCTGGTACGAGGCTCTTGCCCTTGATGCCTACTACCTCAGCAATGGCAACAGTCTGCCGCCCCTGAATATTCCACGGAATCCGGACGCCCTGGTATTCGGCTAAGAGGCAAATGCCAACCCCGCACTTTATCGAAGGCGAAAAAAAGCCCGCCAGTGTGAGAGCGGGCCAAGGACCTACGAAGATTCTTCTAGCGACCAACTAGCTTCCACGATAGGTCGAATAGCTGTACGGCGAGATCAGCAGCGGCACGTGGTAGTGCTCCTGCTGCTCGTCGATGCCGAAGCGCAGCACGACCACGTCGAGGAACGCGGTGTCCGGCAGCTTCACACCCTTGGCGCGGTAGTAGTCACCGGCGCTGAACTGCAGTTGATAGACGCCGGTGCGGTAATCGCCGCCTTGCAGCAGCGGCGCATCGACGCGGCCATCGCTGTTGGTCAGGGCAGTGTTCACCAGCTCCAGCTGCTGGCCTTCGACGCGGTACAGCTCGACCTTGATCGAGCTGCCTGGGCAGCCATGCGCGGCGTCCAGTACGTGTGTGGTCAAACGTCCCATTTGCTTGTCGCCTCTTGTCATCTACGTGGGCAAAAAATACACGGCAACAGGCTGGCACCGTGCGGGAATGCAGTCATTAAGACAGTTTAACGATAGATTGTACACAATTTTTTCTGCATCCTCGGCCAACACTCCACGACCACTCCGTCAGTCGCAAAGACACGCCCGATGCCGATCCTCATGGCATTAGCTGACCAATCAGGCAGGTTTCTTGCAAGCCATTCTCAGGCGACAAATGGGAAGAAATGCGGAAAAACAGGCTTACAAAGTATTTGAGAAGTTGTATACAATCAGCCCATCCGGTGGTGCGACATCCCGACGCGGCCCGCCCACCACCCGCACATACGTACAAGAAGGAAGACTGCAGTGAGCGCTGACTACCCTCGCGACCTGATCGGTTACGGCAACAACCCACCTCATCCGCAATGGCCGGGGAATGCCCGCATTGCACTGTCCTTCGTGCTCAACTACGAAGAAGGTGGCGAGCGCAACATCCTGCATGGCGACAAAGAGTCCGAAGCGTTCCTCTCCGAAATGGTCGCCGCCCAGCCGCTGCAAGGCGCGCGCAACATGAGCATGGAGTCGCTCTACGAATACGGCAGCCGCGCTGGCGTATGGCGCCTGCTCAAGCTGTTCAAGGACAGCGGCGTGCCGCTGACCATCTTCGCCGTAGCCATGGCCGCCCAGCGCCACCCCGACGTGATCCGCGCCATGGTCGAGGCCGGCCACGAGATCTGCAGCCACGGCTACCGCTGGATCGACTACCAGTACATGGATGAAGCGCAAGAGCGCGAGCACATGCTCGAGGCCATCCGCATCCTCACCGAGATCACCGGCGAGCGCCCCGTGGGCTGGTACACCGGCCGCACCGGCCCGAACACCCGGCGCCTGGTCATGGAGGAAGGCGGCTTCCTCTACGACAGCGACACCTACGACGACGACCTGCCCTACTGGGAGCCGAACAACCCGACCGGCAAGCCGCACCTGGTGATCCCCTACACCCTCGACACCAACGACATGCGCTTCACCCAGGTGCAGGGCTTCAACTGCGGCGAGCAGTTCTTCCAGTACCTGAAGGACGCCTTCGACGTGCTCTACGAGGAAGGCGCCGAGGCGCCGAAGATGCTCTCCATCGGCCTGCACTGCCGCCTGGTCGGCCGCCCGGCGCGCCTGGCCGCGCTCAAGCGTTTCGTCGACTACGCCAAGAGCCACGAGCAGGTCTGGTTCGCCCGACGCGTGGACATCGCCCGCCACTGGCACGCCACCCACCCGTACAAGAAAGAGAACGCCTGATGACTGCCTTCAAGACCCTCAAGCCCTCCACCCTGGACCGCGCCGCCTTCGTCGCGGCCTTCGCCGACATCTACGAGCACTCGCCGTGGGTCGCCGAGAAAGCCTACGACCTGGGGCAACTGGCCGAGCTGGACGAGATCGAGGCGCTGCATCAACGCATGAGCGACATCCTGCTCAGCGCCAGCCATGCCGAGCAACTGGCACTGATCAATGCTCACCCGGACCTGGCCGGCAAGGCCGCCATCCAGGGCGAGCTGACCGAATCGAGCACCAACGAACAGGCCGGCGCCGGTATCCACCAGTGCACCGCTGAAGAGTTCGCCCGCTTCACCGAACTCAACGACGCCTACAAGGCCAAGTTCCAGTTCCCGTTCATCATGGCGGTCAAGGGCAGCAACCGCCACCAGATCCTCGCGGCCTTCGAAAAGCGCATCCACAACGGCACGGATGCCGAGTTCAAGGAAGCCCTGGCGCAGATCAACCTGATCGCCCTGTTCCGCCTGCAGCAGCTGTAAGGCGCTGGCAGCGCCCTGGCCCGAGTGCGTGACGCGTCCGCACCCAGGGCCTCGGCCCGCCAGGCCACCAAAATCCAGAACAACGAATAGAAGAGATAACCGCATGCGCACCCTGATGATCGAGCCCCTGACCAAAGAAGCCTTCGCCCCCTTCGGTGACGTGATCGAAACCGACGGCAGCGACCACTTCATGATCAACAACGGCTCGACCATGCGCTTCCACAAGCTCGCCACGGTCGAGACCGCTGAGCCGGAAGACAAGGCGATCATCAGCATCTTCCGCGCCGACGCGCTGGAAATGCCGCTGACCGTGCGCATGCTGGAACGCCATCCGCTGGGCAGCCAGGCTTTCATCCCGCTGCTCGGCAACCCCTTTCTGATCGTGGTCGCGCCACTTGGCGATGCACCTGTATCAGGCTTGGTCCGCGCCTTCCGCAGTAATGGCAGGCAGGGCATCAATTACCATCGCGGCGTCTGGCACCACCCGGTGCTGACGATCGAAAAGCGGGATGACTTCCTGGTGGTTGATCGCAGTGGTTCCGGCAACAACTGCGATGAGCATTACTTCCCCGAGGAACAGATGTTGATCCTCAATCCCCACCAATAAGAAAAGGTCGGTCACCCAGGTCCGCCTGAACCGTGACCGGCGAGAGGTACATACTGTGGAAGCACACCTTCACGAATGGCTGAACCTGAGCATTCGCTGGGTTCACATGATCACCGGCGTGGCCTGGATCGGTGCATCGTTCTACTTTGTCTGGCTGGAGAACCACCTGAACCGAAGCAACCCGCGCGATGGGTTGTCGGGTGACCTCTGGGCCATCCACGGTGGTGGCATCTACCACCTGGAAAAATACAAGCTGGCCCCGCCGAAGATGCCCGAGAACCTGCACTGGTTCAAATGGGAAGCCTACTTCACCTGGATGTCCGGGATCGCCCTGCTGTGCGTGGTGTTCTACTGGAACCCGACCCTGTACCTGCTGGCACCCGGCAGCACCCTCAGCGGTGCCGAAGGCGTGGCCATCGGTATCGGCTCGCTGATCGCCGGCTGGTTCATCTACGACTTCCTCTGCGACTCGCCCCTGGGCAAGAAGCCGGCGCTGCTCGGTGCCGTGCTGTTCGTGCTGATCATCGCCGCCTGCTGGGGCTTCAGCCTGGTGTTCAGCGGCCGCGGCGCCTACCTGCACACCGGCGCGATCATCGGCACCATCATGGTCGGCAACGTGTTCCGCATCATCATGCCGGCGCAGCGCCAGCTGGTGGCGGCCATCGAGAACAACCAGACCCCCGACCCGGTGCTGCCGGCCAAGGGCCTGCTGCGCTCGCGCCACAACAACTACTTCACCCTGCCAGTGCTGTTCATCATGATCAGCAACCACTTCCCGAGCACCTACGGCAGCCAGTACAACTGGCTGATCCTGGCCGGGATCGCGGTGGCCGCGGTATTGATCCGTCACTACTTCAACACCCGCCACGACAGCAACAAGTACGCCTGGACCCTGCCTGTCGGCGCCCTGGCGATGATCTGCCTGGCTTACGTGACCGGCCCGAAACCACTGCCGAGCGCACCTGAGCAGGCCGCCGCCAAGGTCGAGTACCAACCGCTGCCGGCCACCGCCGTGGGCGGCAAGACCGCCGCCGAACTGCGCGCCGAGGAAGCCGCCAAACCTGCGGCCCCCGCCGAGGCTCCGGCCCAGGCCACAGCCCAGGCTGGCGGTGAAACCTTCGACAAGATCCACACCGTCATCCAGGAACGCTGCACCGTGTGCCACTCGGCCAAGCCGACCAGCCCGCTGTTCAGCGCCGCACCTGGCGGCGTGATGTTCGACACCCCGCAGCAGATCCAGGCGCAGGCCGCGCGCATCCAGGCGCAGGCCGTCGCCAGCCAGATCATGCCGCTGGGCAACATCACCCAGATGACCGTCGAGGAACGCAAGCTGGTCGGCGACTGGATCGCCAAAGGCGCGCAGGTCAACTGAGACACCCCACGACTGCGTGGTAGCGGGCTTGCCCCGCGATGAGGCCGGTACTCCCGGCCTCGCTTCCAAGCTCTACGTAACAAGCAAGCATCGAGCGTTCGGCTTCACGCGGAAACCCCAGCCTCCTTTACCGGAGACTGCCACGTGAAGCCGCCCGCTTGGATCCGAGAATAAAAACAAAACTCGAGGTGCTGCATGTCCGAGTCACCCAAGGCGTACATCCCTGTTGCGCCGCCACGACAGCCCCTGCCTTTGTTCCAGCTGATCCTGGTGGGTCTGCAACACGTTCTGTTGATGTACGGCGGCGCCATCGCGGTGCCGCTGATCATCGGCCAGGCGGCGGGCCTGTCCCGCGAGGAAGTCGCCTTCCTGATCAACGCCGACCTGCTGGTCGCCGGCGTTGCCACCATCATCCAATCCTTCGGTATCGGCCCGGTCGGCATTCGCATGCCGGTCATGATGGGCGCCAGCTTCGCCGCCGTCGGCAGCATGGTGGCCATGGCCGGCATGCCCGGTGTCGGCCTGCAGGGGATCTTCGGCGCGACCATCGCCGCCGGGTTCTTCGGCATGCTGATCGCGCCGTTCATGTCCAAGGTCGTGCGCTTCTTCCCGCCGCTGGTGACCGGCACGGTCATCACCTCCATCGGCCTGTCGCTGTTCCCGGTGGCGGTCAACTGGGCCGGCGGCGGCCATGACGCCGAAGCCTTCGGCGCGCCGATCTACCTGATGGTCGCCGGCCTGGTGCTGGCGGTGATCCTGCTGATCAACCGCTTCATGCGCGGGTTCTGGGTCAACGTGTCGGTACTGGTGGGCATGGGCCTGGGCTACGTGCTCGCCGGCTCCATCGGCATGGTCGACCTGTCGGGCCTGAGCGAGGCGCCGTGGCTGCAGGTGGTCACCCCCCTGCACTTCGGCATGCCGACCTTCAGCCTGGCGCCGATCCTGTCGATGTGCCTGGTGGTGGTGATCATCTTCGTCGAGTCCACGGGCATGTTCCTCGCCCTGGGCAAGGTGACCGACCGTGAAGTAACGCCGGGCATGCTGCGGCGCGGCCTGCTGTGCGATGCCGGCGCGTCGTTCATCGCCGGCTTCTTCAACACCTTCACCCACTCCTCGTTCGCCCAGAACATCGGACTGGTGCAGATGACCGGGGTGCGCTGCCGCTACGTTACGGTGATGGCCGGCGCGCTGCTGATCCTGCTCAGCCTGCTGCCCAAGGCGGCGTTCCTGATCGCCTCGATCCCGCCTGCGGTACTGGGCGGCGCGTCCATCGCCATGTTCGGCATGGTCACCGCCACCGGGATCAAGATCCTCCAGGAGGCAGACATCTCCGACCGACGCAACCAGCTGCTGGTCGCCGTCAGCGTCGGCTTTGGCCTGATCCCGGTGGTGCGCCCGGAGTTCTTTGCTCAGATGCCGCAGTGGATGGAACCCATCACCCACAGTGGCATCGCCATGGCCACCCTCAGCGCCCTGGTACTGAACCTGCTGTTCAACATCCTCGGCGGCGCCGACCGCGCCGCGCACAACGATGCCTGTCACCAGCATTGAGTGACCAGGGGCGGCGCCGCTCTGGCCGCCCCGCTTCAACCCTGTGGTAACGCAGTACCGTCGGCCCGCCGGAATGGGCCGTCCGGGGCGCCTGCGCGCCGAAAAAGCCCTTACAAAAACAATAAGTCCGGGAATCACAACATGAAGCGCATCACCACCTCCGTCCTGCTGGGCAGCAGCCTGCTGGCCACCCTCCCCGCCCATGCCGGCGAATGGCTGCAGTGGCACGGCGAAAGCCTGTCCTACCTCTACGGCAAGGACTTCAAGGTCAACCCCGATATCCAGCAGACCATCACCTTCGAGCACGCCAACAAGTGGAAGTACGGCGACACCTTCCTGTTCGTCGACAAGATCTTCTACAACGGCAAGGCCGACCCCGGCAAAGGCGTGACCACCTACTACGGTGAGTTCAGCCCGCGCCTGTCGTTCGGCAAGATCTTCGAGCGCAACCTGGCCTTCGGCCCGGTCAAGGACGTGCTGCTGGCCATGACCTACGAGCGTGGCGAGGGCGACAACGAGGCCTACCTGATCGGCCCCGGCTTCGACCTGAACGTGCCCGGCTTCAACTACTTCACCCTGAACTTCTACCTGCGCAACACCGAAGGCAGCCGCCCCGGCGACAACGTCTGGCAGATCACCCCGGCCTGGTCCTACACCATCCCGGTGGGCAAGTCCGACATCCTGATCGACGGTTACATCGACTGGGTGGTCGACAACGACCAGACCCGTCGCGGCACCTACCACGCCAACCTGCAGTTCAACCCACAGGTCAAATACGACCTGGGCAAGGCCCTGAACCTGGGCGCCAAGCAGCTTTACGTCGGCTTCGAGTACAGCTACTGGAAGGACAAGTACGGCATCGACAGCCACGGCAACGTGGACAGCAACCAGAGCGTGGCCAGCGCCCTGGTGAAGGTGCACTTCTGAAAAACTGACCGAACGCCCAAATTTGCACCACCGTGCTCCAGGACGGAGCACTTGAGGCCCGGCGCGCAAGTGAGTAATCTGCGCGCCCCCTCGATCGGGGCGGGAAGGATCCCGCCCGCGTTTGCTGACCGCTCAGTCAATGTTTCCGGGCGGTTGGCCAACGTGTTGCCAGCGTGAAATACCCATTTCATCCGTTCAGAAAGACGTCGAGCAGGATGGTTGTGCCCAACGTGGAAAAGTTGGCGCAGCTCTTGCCAAACAGCTGTGGCCAATTGAAAAAAGCTGACCCAAAAGACAAGAACAGCGCCCGAGCGCTGACAACAGATCCAATAAAGGGAGCGACACACGCAATGCGTACCATCAAGAGCCTGATCCTCGCCGGCGGCCTGCTGGCCTGCGGCGCCAGCCAAGCCGGTGACCTGCTGCAATGGCAGAACAACAGCCTGACCTACCTGTGGGGCAAGAACTTCAAGGTCAACCCCGAGATCCAGCAGACCGTGACCTTCGAGCACGCCGATGCGTGGAAGTACGGCGACAACTTCTTCTTCCTCGACAAGATCTTCTATCAAGGCAAGAAGGACGCCAGCAACGGCCCGAACACCTACTATGGCGAGTTCAGCCCACGCCTGTCGTTCGGCAAGATCTTCGACCAGAAGCTCGAGTTCGGCCCGGTCAAGGACGTGCTGCTGGCCATGACCTACGAGTTCGGCGAGGGTGACACCGAGTCCTACCTGATCGGCCCCGGCTTCGACCTGGCGATCCCAGGCTTCGACTACTTCCAGCTGAACTTCTACCAGCGCACCACCGACGGCAGCCGTCCGGGCGACAATGTCTGGCAGATCACCCCGGTCTGGTCCTACACCATCCCCGTGGGTTCGTCCGACATTCTCATCGACGGCTTCATGGACTGGGTGGTGGACAACGACGAGAACCGTCGCGGCACCTACCAGGCGAACCTGCACTTCAACCCGCAGGTCAAGTACGACCTGGGCAAAGCGCTGCACCTGGGCGAGAAGCAGTTGTACGTGGGTATCGAGTACGACTACTGGAAGAACAAGTACGGCATCAAGGACAGCGATGCCTTCACTACCGATCAGAACACCATGAGCTTCCTGGTCAAGGTTCACTTCTGATCCGAGTGTAAGCCGGCCCCACAGTGATCGTGCTGTTCCTGTGGGAGCCGGCTTGCCGGCGAACCGGGGCAAGCCCCGGCCAGGCGCCTCAGTTCGCGGGTCTTAGCGCCCGCCAGAACTTGCTCACGACAGCAACCACCGCCAGCACCACAGCCCCCGCAATCACCCCCGCCACACCATTGAGCAGTGCCCCGGTCAACGCCCCGCCCCGTCCTTCGCTGAACGCCTCGATGGCGTGATGCAGCGGCGCGATGCCATGCACCAGGATGCCGCCACCGACCAGGAACATCGCCGCGGTGCCGATCACCGACAGGCTTTTCATCATGTACGGCGCGGCGCGCAGGATGCCGTTGCCCACCGCCTGGCTCAGCGCCGAGGCTTTCTTGGTCATCCACAGCCCCAGGTCATCGAGCTTGACGATGCCTGCCACCAGGCCATACACCCCCAGGGTCATGACGATGGCGATCCCCGACAGCACGATGATCTGCTGGCTCAGCGGCGCATCGGCCACGGTGCCAAGGGTGATGGCGATGATCTCGGCGGAGAGGATGAAGTCGGTGCGCACCGCGCCCTTGATCTTGCTCTTCTCAAAGGCCACCAGGTCGACCTGCTCGTCGGCCACGGCCGCCTTGCGCGCCTCATGCTGCGCGTCGTCCTCGGCCTTGCTGTGCAGGAACTTGTGCGCCAGCTTCTCGAAGCCCTCGAAGCACAGGTAGGCGCCACCGACCATCAGCAGCGGAATCACCGCCCAGGGAATGAACGCACTGATCAGCAGCGCCGCCGGCACCAGGATCGCCTTGTTCACCAGCGAGCCCTTGGCCACCGCCCACACCACCGGGATCTCGCGTTCGGCGCGCACACCGGTGACCTGCTGGGCGTTGAGCGCCAGGTCGTCGCCCAGCACCCCGGCGGTCTTCTTCGCCGCGACCTTGGTCATCAACGAGACATCGTCGAGGACCGTGGCGATATCGTCGATCAATACCAGTAAGCTGCTTCCTGCCATGTCAAAATGTTTCCAGTAGGTTCGAATGGCCGGGATTCTAGCCCAAAGACGCTGCCTTGAGCGCCCGTCCGAGCGGGTGCTACCATGCCGGACCCCTCTTGGAGGGGCCAGACCCGAGGAAGATTCCCGACAATGAGCACCATTCGCGAGCGCAACAAGGAATTGATCCTGCGCGCAGCCAGTGAAGAATTCGCCGACAAGGGCTTCGCCGCCACCAAGACCAGCGATATCGCGGCCAAGGCCGGCCTGCCCAAGCCGAACGTGTACTACTACTTCAAGTCGAAGGAAAACCTCTACCGCGAGGTGCTCGAGAGCATCATCGCGCCGATCATGCAGGCCTCGACGCCGTTCAACGCCGACGGCGATCCGAAAGAGGTGCTCAGCGCGTACATCCGCTCGAAAATCCGCATCTCCCGCGACCTGCCCCACGCCTCCAAGGTGTTCGCCAGCGAGATCATGCATGGCGCGCCGCACCTGTCGCCGCGCCAGGTGGAGCAGCTCAACGAGCAGGCCCGCCACAACATCGAGTGCATCCAGCGCTGGATCGAGCGCGGCCAGATCGCTCACGTCGACCCGCACCATTTGATGTTCAGCATCTGGGCGGCGACGCAAACCTATGCGGATTTCGACTGGCAGATCGCCGTGGTGACCGGCAAGGCCAAACTGGCCGACAGCGACTACGATGCGGCGGCGGAGACCATCATCCGCCTGGTGCTGAAGGGCTGCGAGCCAGAGGTGGCCTGAACCATCGCAATCGCGAGGCAAGCCCGCTCCCACGACCTGAACTGCCCTAAGCATTCAATACCTTAGGGAAAAGTCCAGGTCATGGGAGCGGGCTTGCCCCGCGATAGTTCTAAAGCCTGATCAGGCTGCAACCCCCGCGTCCGCCGTCAGCCCCACCTCTTCGATCGCACTGATCGCGCACTGCTCGTCGATATCCGACGTATCCCCGCTGATCCCCACCGCCCCCAGCACCTTGCCCTCCTGATCACGGATCAGCACGCCCCCCGGCACCGGCACCACTGGTCGCTCGCCGAGCCCGTTCAAAGCCGCATAAAAGGCTGGGCGCTGCTGCGAGTCCAGCGCCAGCAGGCGCGAACCCTTGCCCAGCGCCACCGCGCCCCAGGCCTTGCCAATGGCCACCTCGGGGCGCAGCAAGCTGGCGCCGTCCTCGCGCTGCAACGCCAGCAGATGCCCACCGGCGTCGAGCACCGCCACGGTCAAGGGCGCGGCGTTGATCTTGCGGCCTGCGGACAACGCGGCATTTACCACGCCCACGGCCTGTTTGAGGGTCAATGCGTTCATGAAAAGGTCCTCTTCTTGTTGTGAGAAGCCCTGAGGGCAGTTGAAAACCAATAGACAAGATAGAACACAACAAAGACACTGTTTGTATACAATTTTCTGATCCAATGTGTCTCACTGCGACGAAATGCCGCCCTTTTTCGCCATGACCAGCAAGTCAAACCCACCGACGAAAATGGATTGACCTTTTGCGTCGACCATGAATACACTCTGCTGCAACGCAAGTTGTATACAATTACAAAATCGATGAGGCACAAACCATGAGCAAAATGAGAGCAATCGATGCAGCCGTTCTGGTCATGCGCCGTGAAGGTGTAGATACCGCGTTCGGCATTCCCGGCGCCGCGATCAACCCGCTGTACTCGGCCCTGAAAAAAGTCGGTGGCATCGATCACGTCCTCGCTCGCCACGTCGAAGGCGCCTCGCACATGGCCGAGGGCTACACCCGCGCCAACCCGGGCAACATCGGCGTGTGCATCGGCACCTCCGGCCCTGCCGGCACCGACATGGTCACCGGCCTGTACAGCGCCTCGGCCGACTCCATCCCGATCCTGTGCATCACCGGCCAGGCCCCGCGTGCCCGCCTGCACAAGGAAGACTTCCAGGCCGTCGACATCACCAGCATCGTCAAGCCGGTGACCAAGTGGGCGACCACCGTGCTGGAGCCGGGCCAAGTGCCCTACGCGTTCCAGAAGGCCTTCTTTGAGATGCGTACTGGCCGCCCAGGCCCGGTGCTGATCGACCTGCCGTTCGACGTGCAGATGGCCGAGATCGAGTTCGACATCGATGCCTACGAGCCACTGGCGATCAGCAAGCCAGCCGCCACTCGCGTACAGGCCGAGAAAGCCCTGGCCTTGCTCAATGACGCCGAGCGCCCGCTGCTGGTAGCCGGCGGCGGCATCATCAACGCCGACGCCAGCGACAAGCTGGTCGAGTTCGCCGAACTGACCGGCGTACCGGTAGTGCCAACCCTGATGGGCTGGGGCACCATCCCGGACGATCACGAATTGATGGTCGGCATGGTCGGCCTGCAGACCTCGCACCGCTACGGCAACGCGACCATGCTCAAGTCCGACCTGGTGTTCGGTATCGGCAACCGCTGGGCCAACCGCCACACCGGCTCCGTCGACGTCTACACCGAAGGCCGCAAGTTCGTGCACGTGGACATCGAACCGACCCAGATCGGCCGCGTCTTCACCCCGGACCTGGGTATCGTTTCCGACGCCGGCAAGGCCCTGGACGTATTCCTCGAAGTGGCCCGCGAATGGAAAGCCGCAGGCAAGCTTAAGTGCCGCAAGGCTTGGCTGGAAGACTGCCAGGAACGCAAGGCTACCCTGCAGCGCAAGACCAACTTCGACAACGTCCCGGTCAAGCCACAGCGCGTGTACCAGGAAATGAACGAAGTGTTCGGCAAGGACACCACCTACGTCAGCACCATCGGCCTGTCGCAGATCGCCGGCGCGCAGTTCCTGCACGTGTACAAGCCACGCCACTGGATCAACTGCGGCCAGGCCGGCCCGCTGGGCTGGACCATCCCTGCCGCGCTGGGTGTGGTCAAGGCCGACCCGAAACGCAAGGTGGTCGCGCTGTCCGGTGACTACGACTTCCAGTTCATGATCGAAGAGCTCGCGGTGGGCGCGCAGTTCAACCTGCCCTACGTCCACGTGCTGGTGAACAACGCCTACCTCGGCCTGATCCGCCAGGCGCAGCGTGGTTTCGACATGGATTACTGTGTACAACTGGCGTTCGAGAACATCAATTCCACCGACGCCGCCACCTACGGTGTCGACCACGTCGCCGTGGTCGAGGGCCTGGGCTGCAAGGCCATCCGCGTGTTCCAACCGGCCGAGATCGCCCCTGCCCTGCTCAAGGCGCAGAAGATGGCCGAAGAGTTCCGCGTGCCGGTGGTGGTCGAAGTGATTCTCGAGCGTGTGACCAACATTTCCATGGGCACCGAGATCAACGCGGTCAATGAGTTCGAAGACCTCGCCCTGGTCGGCAACGACGCGCCGACCGCCATCTCGCTGCTGGACTGATCGCCTGACGCCCCCGCGCCGCGCGCGGGGGCAATCAACGCAAGGAGACGACTTATGCCTCGCTTCGCCGCCAACCTGTCCATGCTGTTCACCGAACAGGACTTCCTGGCTCGCTTCAAGGCCGCCGCCGACGCTGGTTTCAGCGGCGTCGAATACCTCTTCCCGTACGATTTCAGCGCCGCCGAGATCAAGCAGCAGCTCGACGCCCATGGCCTGACCCAGGTGCTGTTCAACCTGCCGGCCGGCGACTGGTCGAAAGGTGAGCGCGGCATCACCTGCCACCCCGACCGCGTCGAAGAGTTCCGCGTCGGTGTCGACAAGGCCATCGAGTACGCCAAGGTGCTGGGCAACACCCAGGTCAACGCCCTGGCCGGCATCCGCCCGCAAGGCCCGGACTGCGCCACCGTGCGCAAGACCTTCGTGGAAAACCTGCGCTACGCCGCCGACAAGCTCAAGGCCGCCGGCATCCGCCTGGTCATGGAAATGATCAACACCCGCGACATCCCGGGCTTCTACCTGAACACCACGAAACAGGCCCTGGAAATCCAGGCCGAGGTGGGCAGCGACAACCTGTTCCTGCAGTACGACATCTACCACATGCAGATCATGGAAGGTGACCTGGCGCGCACCCTGGAAACCAACCTCAAGCTGATCAACCACGTGCAGCTGGCCGACAACCCGGGCCGCCACGAGCCGGGTACCGGCGAGATCAACTACCGCTTCCTGTTCGAGCACCTGGACCGCATCGGCTACCAGGGCTGGGTGGGCGCGGAGTACAAGCCCAAGACCACCACCGAGGCGGGTTTGGGCTGGCTGAAGACGCATAACGCAATCTGAAGGCCGAGCGCAGGCCCGCTCCTGAAAGGCCTGCACCGCCTGCTCCATCGAGATTCAACAATTACAACGAGGTAATCTCTCATGGCTAAAATCGGTTTCATCGGCACCGGCATCATGGGCAACCCCATGGCCCAGAACCTGCAAAAAGCAGGTCACAGCATCTTCGTCTCGACCCACCACGACGCAGCTCCGGCCAACCTGATCGCCGCTGGCGGCGTGGCCCTGGCCAACCCGAAGGAAGTGGCCCAGGAAGCTGAGTTCATCATCGTCATGGTGCCCGACACCCCACAGGTCGAAAGCGTGCTGTTCGGTGAAAACGGCGTCGCCGAAGGCGTGGGCCCGAACAAGGTGGTGATCGACATGAGCTCGATCTCGCCTACCGCCACCAAAGCCTTCGCCGAGAAGATCAAGGCCACCGGCGCCGCCTACCTGGACGCCCCGGTGTCCGGCGGCGAAGTCGGTGCCAAGGCCGCGACCCTGAGCATCATGGTCGGCGGTTGCCCGAAAGCCTTCGAGCGCGCCCTGCCGCTGTTCGAAGCCATGGGCAAGAACATCACCCGCGTCGGTGGTAACGGCGACGGCCAGACCGCCAAGGTGGCCAACCAGATCATCGTCGCCCTGAACATCCAGGCCGTTGCCGAAGCCCTGCTGTTCGCCGCCAAGAACGGCGCCGACCCGGCCAAGGTGCGTGAAGCACTGATGGGCGGCTTCGCTTCCTCGAAGATCCTCGAAGTGCATGCCGAGCGCATGATCAAGGGCACCTTCGACCCAGGCTTCCGCATCAACCTGCACCAGAAGGACCTGAACCTGGCCCTGCAAGGCGCCAAGGAGCTGGGCATCAACCTGCCCAACACCTCCAATGCCCAGCAAGTGTTCAACACCTGCCAGGCCCTGGGCGGCGGCAACTGGGACCACTCGGCGCTGATCAAGGGCCTGGAGCACATGGCCAACTTCTCGATCCGCGACGACAAGTAAGGCGCTATCCCACACCATCTGCATGCCAGGTGGTGACCCCGAGCAACACCCGCCCCTGGTTCGGCCTGCACGGAGGCAGTTCCAGGGGCGTTTTCGATTTTGCAGAACAACAAGAATCTGGGAGCCTGCCATGTCGGTCGATCCACAAAAATTCCTGCGCGAGCTGTTCGACACAGCCATCGCTGCCGCCCACCCCCGTCAGGTCCTCGAACCCCACCTGCCCGCCGACCGTAGCGGCCGGGTCATCGTCATCGGCGCCGGCAAGGCCGCCGCCGCCATGGCCGAAGTGGTCGAAAAGAGCTGGCAGGGCGAGGTCTCGGGCCTGGTCGTGACCCGCTACGGCCACGGCGCCAGCTGCCAGAAGATCGAGGTGGTCGAAGCCGCCCACCCGGTCCCCGATGCCGCCGGCCTGGCCGTGGCCAAGCGCGTGCTCGCGCTGGTCAGCAACCTCAGCGAAGACGACCGCGTCATCTTCCTGCTCTCCGGCGGCGGTTCCGCCCTGCTGGCCCTGCCCGCCGAAGGTCTGACCCTGGCCGACAAGCAGCAGATCAACAAGGCACTGCTGAAGTCCGGCGCCACCATCGGCGAGATGAACTGCGTGCGCAAGCACCTCTCGGCGATCAAGGGCGGGCGCCTGGCCAAGGCCTGCTGGCCGGCCACCGTCTATACCTACGCGATTTCCGATGTACCCGGCGACCTGGCCACGGTCATCGCCTCCGGCCCCACCGTGGCCGACCCCAGCACCTCGGCCGACGCCCTGGCGATCCTCAAGCGCTACAACATCGAAGCGCCCAAGGCCGTCATCGACTGGCTCAATAATCCGGCATCGGAAACCGTCAAAGCGGACGACCCCGCCCTTTCGCGCAGCCACTTCCAGCTGATCGCCCGGCCCCAGCAGTCGCTCGAAGCCGCCGCGGTGAAAGCCCGCCAGGCCGGATTCAGCCCGCTGATCCTCGGTGACTTGGAAGGCGAGTCGCGCGAGGTGGCCAAGGTGCATGCCGGCATCGCCCGCCAGGTCGTCCTGCACGGCCAGCCGCTGAAGGCGCCCTGCGTGATCCTGTCCGGCGGCGAGACCACCGTCACCGTGCGCGGCAATGGCCGTGGCGGGCGCAACGCCGAGTTCCTGCTCAGCCTTACCGAAAGCCTCAAGGGCCTGCCGGGGGTGTACGCATTGGCCGGTGATACCGACGGCATCGACGGCTCCGAGGACAACGCCGGCGCCTTCATGACCCCGGATAGCCACGCCCGCGCCGAGGCCCTGGGCCTGTCGGCAAGCGATGAGCTGGACAACAACAACGGCTATGGCTACTTCGCCGCGCTCGACGCGCTGATCGTCACCGAGCCGACCCGCACCAACGTCAACGACTTCCGCGCCATCCTGATCCTCGAGACCGACCCTCATGACGCCTGATAAAAAAGTAAAAATCCTCGCCACCCTCGGGCCTGCGATCAAGGGCATCGATGACATCCGCCAGCTGGTCGAGGCCGGGGTGAACATCTTCCGCCTCAACTTCAGCCACGGCGAACACGCCGACCACGCCCTGCGCTACCAGTGGATCCGCGAAGTCGAGCAGCAGCTCAACTACCCGCTGGGCATCCTCATGGACCTGCAGGGGCCGAAGCTGCGCGTCGGTCGCTTCGCCGACGGCAAGGTGCAACTGCAACGCGGCCAGGCCCTGCGCCTGGACCTGGACAAGACCCCGGGCGACAGCCGCCGCGTGAACCTGCCACACCCGGAGATCATCGCCGCGCTGGAGCCCGGCATGGACCTGCTGCTCGATGACGGCAAGCTGCGCCTGCGGGTGACCGCCAAGCACAGCGATGCCATCGACACCGAAGTGCTGGCCGGCGGCGAGCTGTCCGACCGCAAGGGCGTCAACGTGCCGCAAGCCGTGCTTGACCTCTCCCCGCTCACCGAAAAGGACCGCCGTGACCTCACCTTCGGCCTCAAGCTGGGCGTGGACTGGGTGGCCCTGTCGTTCGTGCAGCGCCCGCAGGACATCCTCGAAGCACGCGAGCTGATCGGCGACCGCGCCTACTTGATGGCCAAGATCGAGAAGCCCTCGGCGGTCGAGCAGTTGCAGGCCATCGCCGAGCTGTCCGACGCGATCATGGTCGCCCGTGGCGACCTGGGCGTGGAAGTGCCGGCCGAGAGCGTGCCGCAGATCCAGAAGGGCATCATCAATACCTGCCGCCAGCTGGGTAAACCTGTGGTGGTGGCCACGCAGATGCTCGAATCCATGCGTTTCTCCCCGGCACCGACCCGCGCCGAGGTCACTGATGTGGCCAACGCCGTGGCCGAAGGCGCCGACGCGGTGATGCTGTCGGCCGAGACCGCCTCGGGCGACTACCCGCTGGAGGCCGTGCAGATGATGAGCAAGATCATCCGCCAGGTGGAGAACGGCCCGGACTACCAGGCCCAGCTCGACGTTGGCCGGCCCAAGGCCGAAGCCACCGTGTCGGACGCCATCAGCTGCGCGATCCGCCGTATCAGCGGCATCCTGCCGGTGGCGGTGCTGGTCAACTACAGCGAGTCGGGGAACTCCACCCTGCGCGCCGCTCGCGAGCGGCCACGGGCGCCGATCCTCAACCTGACGCCGAACCTGAACACCGCCCGCCGCCTGAGCGTGGCCTGGGGCGTGCACTCGGTGGTCAACGACCGCCTGCGCCAGGTCGACGAGGTTGTCTCGACGGCGCTGGAAATCGCCCAGGCCCAAGGCATGGCCAGTCGTGGCGACACGCTGCTGATCACTGCCGGTGTGCCTTTCGGCAAGCCGGGTTCGACTAATACGCTGCGGATCGAGACCCTAGTCTGAGATCGCCGGGGGCGCTGTGCGCCCCTTTTCGCCGGCAAGCCGGCTCCCACAGGAATCATGCATGCCTTTGTGGGAGCCGGCTTGTCGTGGCGACGAACCGCGGCGAAAGGAGGGCAAAGCCCTCCCGACACACCGAACCTGCGGAAAACCGAGGCCCGAAGAGGCCCACCGCTCCCCCACTCACCTTACCGACTGCCCATGTACACCAAGAATTTCGTCAACCCGTGCCCCGACTGGGCCACGGCCTTGCTCAACGGCTTCAGCCAGGTGCTGCTGCTGCGCACCCCCCTGTGCGGCCTGTGCTGCCTGCTGGCCATCCTGCTGACCGCGCCGAACCTGGTCGGCGGCGCCCTGCTCGGCGCCCTGGCCGGCCTGCTTACCGCCCAACGCCGCGGCTACGACCGCGCCGACCGCCAGGCCGGACTGTACTGCTACAACGGCGTGCTGATCGGCATCCTGATCAGCGCCGTATTGCCCTGGTCGGCGATCCTGCCACCGCTGATCATCGCCGCCGGCGGCCTGTCGAGCATGCTCACTCACCAATGGCGCAGGCGCGGCGGCAAGCTGCTGATCGCCTACACCGCGCCATTCGTGCTGCTGGGCTGGGCCGCGTTGCTGCTGACCGAGCCGTCGGCCAACGGCTATGTCGAAGCGAATCCTGTGTATGCCCTGCTGCGCGGCGTGGGGCAGATCTTTTTGCTCGACAAGCCCGTGGCCGGCCTGCTGATCGTCATCGGCATGTACTTCGCCAACCCCTATGCCGCCACCTGGGCGCTGATCGGCTCGGCCATCGGCGGTGGTGTCGCGCTGCTGGCTGGAGAAACGCAGGCCGCGTGGCTGGGGTTGCATGGCTTCAACGCAGCCCTCGCGGCCCTGGCCTTCAGTCGCCAGGGCGAGAAACCCTGGGTGACCTTGCTCGCCATCGCCTGCGCCCTGCTGCTGCAACCGCTGTTCAACCTGCTGCCGATCGCCGGGTTGACCGCGCCGTTCGTGACCGCGTGCTGGCTGATGCACCTGGGCAACCACCTGGTGCAGCTCAACCAGCGCCGCAACGCGCCTCGCTTGCACAGCTGATACCCAGCCCCTAGGCTCTGCCCATCCACACAATGGAACGAGCCCATGGACAACCCTTCGAGCCTGCGCGAGCGGCTCTACGTCATCGTCTTCCAGACCGACACCACGGCTGGCAGACGCTTCGACAAGATCCTCCTGCTGATCATCCTCGCCAGCCTGGTCACGGTGATCCTCGACAGCATCGACGACGTTCACCAGAACTACGCCGGGTTGCTGGCCGGCATCGAGTGGGGTTTCACGGCGATCTTCCTCGCCGAGTACATCACCCGCCTGTACTGCTCGCCCAAGCCACTGCGCTATGCATTCAGCTTCTACGGGCTGGTCGACCTGCTGGCGATCGTGCCGGGGATCATCGCCCTGTACTACAGCGACGCCCAGTACCTACTGATCATCCGCGTGGTGCGCATGCTGCGGATCTTCCGCGTGCTCAAGCTCAGCCCGTACTTGAAGCAGGCCCATTACCTGTTGGCGGCGCTGCAGGGCAGCAAGCAGAAGATCATCGTGTTCCTGGTCAGCGTGTCGACCCTGGTGACCGTGTTCGGCACGTTGATGTACGTGATCGAAGGGCCGGAGCATGGCTTCACCAGCATCCCCAAGGGCATCTACTGGGCCATCGTCACCCTCACCACCGTGGGCTTCGGAGATATCGTGCCGACCACGCCGCTGGGGCAGGTGCTGTCGTCGCTGGTGATGATCACCGGTTACTCGATCATCGCCGTGCCCACCGGCATCTTCACCGCCGAACTGGCCAATGCCCTGCGCGGCGAACAGTTGCAGCATGACTGCCCGACCTGCACCAAGCACCACCACGAGCATGGCGCGGCGTTCTGTTCGCGCTGTGGCAATGCGTTGTTTCCCAAGCAATAGGCAGCGTCCCCAATGCAGGGCAAGCATAAGCAAAGAGCCATTTGGTCTTTAGCCACCCTAGCGCCAAACGCTATAGTCGCTGGCATATCGCCAACCCTTTGAATCAGAACAAGGAATGCCCCCAGTGAAAAAACTCTTCAGCGCCTCGCTGCTCGCCGCGGGCCTGGCCCTGGGCAACCTCGCCCAGGCCGCCCCTACCCTGCTCAACGTGTCCTACGACGTGATGCGCGACTTCTACAAGGACTACAACCCGGCGTTCCAGAAGCACTGGGAGAAGGAACACAACGAGAAGGTCAACCTGCAGATGTCCTTCGGCGGCTCGAGCAAGCAGGCGCGCGCAGTGATCGATGGCCTGCCGGCCGACGTGATCACCATGAACATGGCCACCGACATCAATGCCCTGGTCGACAACGGCAAGCTGGTGCCGGACAACTGGGTAACGCGCCTGCCGAACAACAGCGCGCCGTTCACCTCGGCCACCGTGTTCATCGTGCGCAAGGGCAACCCCAAGGCGCTGAAGGACTGGCCCGACCTGCTCAAGGACGGCGTGCAGGTGATCGTGCCCAACCCGAAAACCTCGGGTAACGGCCGCTACACCTACCTCTCGGCCTGGGGCTACGTGCTCAAGCAGGGCGGAGACGAAAGCAAGGCCCGCGACTTCGTCGGCAAGCTGTTCAAGCAGGCGCCGGTGCTCGATACCGGTGGCCGCGCCGCCACCACCACCTTCATGACCAACCAGATCGGCGACGTGCTGGTGACCTTCGAGAACGAGGCCGAGATGATTGCCCGCGAGTTCGGCCGCGACCAGTTCGAAGTGGTCTACCCGAGCGTGTCGGCCGAGGCCGAGCCGCCAGTGAGCGTGGTCGACAAGGTGGTGGCCAAGAAAGGTACCCAGGCCGTGGCCGAGGAATACCTGAAGTACCTGTGGTCGCCGGAGGCCCAGGAGATCGCCGCGAACAACTACCTGCGTCCACGTGACGCCACCGTGTTGGCCAAGTACACCGACCGTTTCCCGAAAGTCGACTTCCTGTCCGTTGAAAAAACCTTCGGCGACTGGCGCACCGTGCAGAAGACCCACTTCAATGACGGTGGTGTGTTCGACCAGATCTATACCAACAAGTAACCACACCCCCTGTAGGAGCGGGCTTGTCCCCTCCTACAGGAGCCCTGCTTTCAGGCCTGCTGACGAAACACCAGCGCCTTCAGCCCCCCCTCCGGATCCGCATCCGGAAACTCCGGCGGATTCTCCAGCCGCTCGACAAACACCAGCCCCGGCGCCTGCTCGGCCATCCCCTCGATGAGAAACTGCGGCCCGATCCCCGGATCGTTGACGCAGGCCAGTACCGTGCCGCCTTCAGTCAACAACTCCGGCAAACGCCGAAGGATCTTGGCGTAGTCCTGGGTCAGCACGAAGCTACCGCGCTGGAAGGTTGGCGGATCGATGATGATCAGGTCGTACGGCCCGTACTTACGCACCTTGCCCCACGACTTGAACAGCTCATGCCCCAGGTACGCCACCCGCGAGGCGTCATGGCCATTGAGCCGGTGGTTGTCGCGGCCCCGGGACAGCGCCGACTTGGCCATGTCCAGGTTGACCACCTGCTCGGCGCCGCCGGCAATCGCCGCCACCGAGAAACCACAGGTATAGGCGAACAGGTTGAGCACGCGCTTGCCGGCCGCCTGCTCGCGCACCCAGCGCCGGCCGTAGCGCATGTCGAGGAACAAGCCGTTGTTCTGTCGCACGCCCAGGTCGAGCAGGTATTTCAGGCCATCCTCGACCACCTCGCGCTGCTGGCACGGCGCGCCCCACAGCCACTGGCCGGGGCTGTCGGGCAGGTAGCGGTGCTGCAGCAGGATGGCCTGGCCGCTCCACTGCGGACGCTCGGCCAGCGCCATCAGCATCGCTTCGAGCTCCTCCAACTGGCCCTCGGGCGGTTCGCGGAACAGCGCCACCAGCACCACGCCGTCGAGCCAGTCGACAGTGATCTGTTCAAGCCCCGGCCAGCAGCGGCCACGGCCATGGAACAGGCGGCGAGTCTCCTGGGGGGCGGGGTCGAGGGCGGCGAGCAGGTGCTGCTCGAGGGTGGCGATGGCTGGGCTCATGTCGGCTACGGTCAGGCAAAAGCGCCATTCTACCCGCTCAAGGCCGGGCCGGGCGGTCATCAATGAAGGGGATGAGAGGGTTTGCGGCACTTTTGTCGCTTTTTTCTTGCCGGGGCGCTGTGGATAGTGCGGCCATCCCTCCCTGAAACCGGATCACTGCCATGTCACCCCTGAAAGTCGAATTCTTCCACGATGTCGTCTGCGGCTGGTGCTTCGTCCTCGCCCCACGCCTGAAGCAGTTGCAGGACGAGCTGAACCTGGACGTGCAGCACCGCAGCTTCATCCTGCAGACCAGCCGCGAGGCGATGGTCGAGCGCTTCGGCTCGATGCCCAAGGCCAAGGAGACCATCCTCAGCCACTGGCTGTCGTGCTCGCGCGCCGAGGACGTCAAGCGCATCAACATCGAAGCCATGCGCCAGCAGGATTTCGAGTACCCCACCGGCCTGCTCGCAGGCCTCGCCTGCCAGACCGCCAAGGCACTGAGTGGCAACGAAGGCCACGAGCGCATGTTCGACCGCCTGCAGGAAGCCCACCTCGTGCAGGCCCGCAACATCGGTGACCGCGCCACCGTGCTGGCGGTGGCCGCCGAAGCCGGTTTCGACCCGCAGGTCTTCGCCACGGCATTCGACCAGCAAGCCCCGCAGATGCTCGAGGAAGAGCTGGCCCAGGGCCGGCGACTGGGCATCAGTTCGGTGCCCAGCCTGGTGATCGACGGTCGCTACCTGGTCCCCGGCGCGCTGAGCCTCGAGCAACTGCGCCAGACCTTCATCCAGGTCCGTGCCAACCAGAAGCAGGCACAAGGAGCCACCCAATGAAAAGCCGTTACTGGATCGCCGCCGGCACTTCCCTGTCGCTGCTGGCCATGGCCCTGCTGCCCGCTCCGGCGGTAGTGGCCAACGACGCCCCCGCCGCCCAGGCCAACGCCACCCCGGTGGCAATCGCCCGCGTGCAGTCGGGCCCGATGCCGCAGGTGCTCAGCGCCGTCGGCACCCTGGAGGCGGTACACCAGGTCAATGTCTCGCCCGAGGTCGGCGGGCGCATCACCGCGCTGGAGTTCACCGCCGGCAAGGCCGTGGCCGCAGGCCAGGTGCTGGTCAAGCTCAACGACGCGCCCGAACGCGGCGAGCTGGCCAAGCTGCAGGCCCAGGCCAAGAACGCCAAGCTGGCCCTGGAGCGCACGCGCAAGGTGCTGCCGCTGGCCTCCACCCAGGCCCAGCTGGACCAGGCCCAGGCCAACTACGACCAACTGCTCGGCGAGATCGCCCAGGTCCAGGCGCAGATCGCGCAGAAGACCATCCGCGCCCCGTTCGCCGGTGTGCTGGGCATCCGCAAGGTCAACCTCGGCCAGTACGTCAGCCCCGGCGACAGCCTGGTGACCCTCACCGAGCTGTCGCGCCTGCACGTCAACTTCCCACTGCCCGAGCAGTCCGCCGCCGCCCTGCAGGCCGGCCAGGCCATCACCCTCAAGGTCGACGCCTGGCCGCAGCAGCGCTTTGTCGCCGCGGTCACCACCCTGGAGCCGCAGATCGACCCGGGCGCCCGCTCGATGCTGGTGCAGGCAACCCTCGACAACCCCGACCAGCAACTCAAGCCGGGCATGTTCGCCAACGTCAGCATCGAGCTGCCGAGCCACGCCGATGTGCTCAGCGTGCCAGAGACGGCGATCAGCTACAGCGCCTACGGCAACTCGCTGTACGTGCTGCGTGAGAAGGACGGCGCCCTGCGCGTGGAGCAGGTATTCGTCAAGCTCGGCGCGCGCCGCGACGACCGCGTGGTGGTGCTCGATGCGCTGACCCCGGGCGACCGCGTGGTGGTGTCCGGGCAGATCCGCCTGAGCAACGGCATGCCGGTGCGGGTCACCGACGACACCCTGGCCGCCAGCACCACGCGCAAGCCGGACCTGGCCCAGCAGTAATGGGTTTGCGTGCCACTGAAAAGGACCTGTAGCACCATGAAATTCACCGACCTGTTCATCCGCCGCCCGGTACTGACCCTGGTGGTCTGCGCGATGATCGTCATGCTTGGCCTGTTGGCGCTGCTGAACCTGCCGATCCGCCAGTACCCGCAGCTGGAAAGCGCGACCATCACCATCACCACCGAGTACCCCGGCGCCCGCTCGCAGCTGATGCAGGGCTTCGTCACCCAGCCCATTTCGCAGGCCGTGGCCTCGGTCGACGGCGTCGACTACCTGAGCTCGACCTCGACCCAGGGCAAGAGCGTCATCACCGTGCGCCTGAAGCTCAACGCCGACTCCAACAAGGCCCTCACCGAGATCATGGCCGCCGTCAACCAGGTCAAGTACCGCCTGCCCGAAGGCGCCTACGACTCGGTGGTGGCCAAGTCTTCCGGCGAAGGCACGGCGGTGATCTACGTCGGCTTCTCGAGCAAGGACATCGGCCTGCCGGCGATCACCGACTATATCTCCCGTGTGGTGCAGCCGCGCCTGGCGGCCATCGACGGCGTGGCCGAGGCGCAGATCCTCGGCGGCCAGAAGCTGGCCATGCGCCTGTGGCTGGACCCGGCGCGCATGGCCGCGCGCAACCTGTCGGCCAGCGATGTGGCCGAGGCCATCCGCCAGAACAACTTCCAGGCCGCCCCCGGCCAGACCAAGGGCCAGTACGTCTCGGCCAACATCAACATCAACACCGACCTGACCAGCGTCGACCAGTTCCGCCAGATGGTGGTGCGTCGCGACGGCGACACGCTGATCCGCCTGAGCGACATCGGCACCGCCGAGCTCGGCGCCACCTCCTATGACACCAGCGGCATCATGGACGGCGAGCCGGCGGTGTTCATCGGCCTGCACGCCACCCCCGCCGGCAACCCGCTGACCATCGTCGGTTCAGTGCAGGAAATGATGCCGCAGATCCGCGAGACCATGCCGCCGGGCATGACCGCCAATATCGTGTTCGAAGTGGCGCGCTTCATCCAGGCGTCCATCGATGAAGTGGTCAAGACCCTGGTCGAGGCGGTGGTGATCGTCGCCGTGGTGATCTTCCTGTTCCTCGGCTCGCTGCGCAGCGTGCTGATCCCGCTGGTGACCATCCCGCTGTCGCTGATCGGCGCGGCGGCGA
Organism: Pseudomonas sp. BJa3; assembly: GCF_026343815.1. NCBI lineage: Bacteria > Pseudomonadati > Pseudomonadota > Gammaproteobacteria > Pseudomonadales > Pseudomonadaceae > Pseudomonas > Pseudomonas sp. BJa3. The sequence goes on from NZ_JAOXMC010000018.1 coordinate 117,079, forward strand.
TCATGAGCCTGTTCGGGTTCAGCATCAACCTGCTGACCCTGCTGTCGATGGTCCTGGCCATCGGCCTGGTGGTGGACGACGCCATCGTCGTGGTGGAGAACGTCCACCGCCATATCGAGGAAGGCAAGTCGCCTTTGCAGGCGGCCTTGGTCGGCGCCCGCGAGATCGCCGGCCCGGTGATCGCCATGACCCTGACCCTGGCCGCGGTGTACGCCCCCATCGGCCTGATGGGCGGGCTGACCGGCGCGCTGTTCAAGGAGTTCGCCTTCACCCTCGCCGGTGCCGTGGTGGTGTCCGGCGTGGTGGCGCTGACCCTGTCGCCGGTGATGAGCGCCTTCCTGCTCAACCGCCAGGCCAGCGAAGGCCCGATGGCCCGTGGCGCCGAGCGTTTCTTCCACTGGCTGGGCAACGGCTATGGCCGTTTGCTTGACGTGTCCCTGCACCACCGCTGGGTCACCCTGGCCATCGCCGTGGCGGTGTTCGTCAGCCTGCCGATCCTCTACCTCGGCGCCCAGCGCGAATTGGCGCCGGTCGAGGACCAGGCCCAGGTGCTGGCGGTGGCCAAGGCCCCGCAGTACGCCAACATCGATTACACCCAGATGTACGCGCACCGCATGGACCGCCTGTTCGCCACCTTCCCGGAAACCGACATCACCTGGGTGGTCAACGGCAACGACGGCCCGCGCACCGCGTTCGGCGGCGCCAACCTGAGCACCTGGGAAAAGCGCCAGCGCAGCGCCGACCAGCTGCAAGCCGAGATCCAGAAAGCCGTGGGCGAGATCGAGGGCGTGGCCATCTTCGCCTTCCAGCTGCCGCCGCTGCCCGGCTCCACCGGCGGCCTGCCGGTGCAGATGGTGATCCAGAGCTCCCAGGATCACCGCGTGGTGTTCGACGCCATGGACAAGATCAAGCAGGCGGCCATGGCCAGCGGCCTGTTCGCCGTGGTCGACTCCGACCTGGACTTCAACAGCCCGCTGGTCAACATCAACATCGACCGTAGCAAGGCCAACGACCTGGGCATCAGCATGCAGGCCATCGGCGACGCCCTGGCGGTGCTGGTGGGCGAGAACTACGTCAACCGCTTCGCCCTCGACGGCCGCTCCTACGACGTGATCCCGCAGGTGGCACGGGCCCAGCGCCTGTCGGCCGAGATGCTGGTCGGCCAGTACGTCAAGGCCGCCAACGGCGCCCAGGTGCCGCTGTCGACCCTGGTCAGCTTCGACATGTCGATCGAGCCGAACAAGCTGACCCAGTTCAACCAGCTCAACTCGGCCACCCTGCAGGCGGTGCCGGCGCCGGGCGTGAGCATTGGCGACGCGGTGCAGTTCCTTGCCGCCCAGGCCAATGCCCTGCCCACCGGCTTCAGCCATGACTGGCTGTCCGATGCCCGCCAGTTCGTCCAGGAAGGCAGTGCCCTGGTCGTGACGTTCATCTTCGCCATCCTGGTCATCTACCTGGTGCTGGCCGCGCAGTTCGAAAGCCTGCGCGACCCGCTGGTGATCCTGGTCAGCGTGCCGATGTCGGTGTGCGGCGCGCTGATCCCGCTGTACCTGGGCTACGCCACGGTAAACATCTACACGCAGATCGGCCTGGTGACCCTGGTCGGCCTGATCAGCAAGCATGGCATCCTCATGGTCGAGTTCGCCAACGAGCTGCAGCAGGCCGACCAGCTCGACCGCCGCACGGCCATCGAGCGCGCCGCGCAGATCCGCCTGCGGCCGATCCTGATGACCACCGCGGCCATGGTCGTGGGCCTGGTGCCATTGCTGCTGGCCAGCGGCGCCGGCGCCCACAGCCGCTTCAGCCTGGGCCTGGTGATCGTCATCGGCATGCTGGTCGGCACGCTGTTCACCCTGTTCATCCTGCCCACCGTGTACTCGCTGCTGGCCAAGGACCACCGTGCCAGCGAAGACCCACGCCTGCAGGAACTGGCCGCCTACACCCAGCCGGCCTGACCCCTTAGCCCGCCCTCCCCTGTGGCAGCCATGACCGGCTGCCCCTGGGAGCGGCCGGCCCGAATAAAGAGAAACGACATGCTACGTAAGACCCTTCTGCCCCTGCTGCTGCTGGCGCCCCTGGCCCAGGCCGTTGCCGCCGACCGTGCGACGCTGATGTCGGTGTACGCCCAGGTGGTCGAGCACAACAGCGACATGGCCGCCGCCCGCGAGAACTACCTGGCCCGCCGCGAGGCCGTGCCCCTGGCCCGCGCCCGCCTGCTGCCGCAGGTGGCCCTGGATGCCGAGGCCGGCGACGTGCGCAGCGACCGCCGCCAGGTCGAACAGCGCAGTGGCAGCCTGTACCGCCTGAGCCTCGACCAGCCGTTGTTCGACCTCAGCCGCTGGTTCGACTACAAGGCCGCGCAGTCCGAAAACGAACAGGCCGAACTGGACTTCTCGGCGTTCCAGCAGCAGTTGATCCTCGACACCGCCAGCAGCTACTTCGACACCCTGTTGGCCGAGGACAATTTGGCCACTGCCAAGGCCGAGCTGCGCGCCTTCGACCGCCAGTTGCAGCAGACCCGGCTGAGCTACGACGCCGGCCTGTCCGACCAGAACGACATGCTCTCGGCCCAGGCCAGCTTCGACCGCGCCAGCGCCAACCTGATCGACAGCCAACGCCGCAGCGAGGACGCCTACCAGGCACTGATGCGCTTGACTGGCCAGGCCCAGCCGGCATTGGCCGGGATCCGCCACAGCCTGCCGGTGCAGGCGCCGGTGCCCGAGCGCGCCGAGGCCTGGGTCGAACAGGCCATGGCGCAGAACCTGCGCCTGCGCGCCAGCCAGGCCGCCGTCAGCCAGGCCGGCCAGACCCTGCGCAGCAGCAAGGCCGATCACCTGCCGACGTTCAACCTGACCGTGGGCTACGCCGAGGGCGACAGCGACCTGATGGATTCCAGCGCGCACTTCGGCCAGCGCTCCGGCAACCAGCGCGACAGCTCGGTGATGGTGCAGATGAAGCTGCCGCTGTTCAGCGGCGGCGGCACCAGCGCGCGGGTGCGCCAGGCCACCCATGAGCTGGCACGCACCGAGTACGGCCGCACCAGCCTCGAGCGCGAGGTGTTGGAAGGTTCACGCAACGCCTTCCGCGCGGTGGTCAGCGATGTCGAGCAGGTGCGGGCGCGGCGCCAGAGCATCATCTCCAGCCAGGGCTCGTTGCGGGCCACCGAGGCGGGGTATGAGGTGGGCAGCCGCAACATCGTCGATATCCTCGATGCCCAGCGCGACCTGTACAACGCGGTGCGTGACTACAACGTCTCGCGCTATGCGTACATCGTCGACAGCCTGCGGCTCAAGCAGCAGGCCGGCAGCCTGAGCCCGGAGGACCTGCGCGAATTGGCGGGGTACCTGAAGCTGGATTACGAGCCGGAGCGGGATTTCCTGCCGAGTGATTTGCGCGGGTGAAGCATTGGGATCGTTGGGGCCGCGCAGCTGCCCCAACGTTTTATCGAGTCCTGTTATTCATCCCCAACTCCATATCATCAATCAACGCCTTGGCCATGGCGCTCAACATGCGCGCTGCGCTGCCCGCCATCAGGTCGCCTTCCATCTCGGCCTCGCAGGTGAGGTGGCGAATGCAGCCAAGCAGCACCGACAACTCGCTGAAGGCATCCGCGAAGGGAATGCCCGGTTCGACCTTGAACAGGTCCATGCAACGGGTCCGGCCTGCGGTACGTGCGTTGGTCATGGCTGCACCAGCGGCTTGTGTTCGAGCAAGGCACAGGCCAGCTGGCCGAGGTAGTCGCTGGCAGTGAACAGCCGGTCCTGGACTTCGCCAGGTTCGGTCTTGAAGTAGATATCGAGGACATCGGAAATGGCCGTGGCCACTTCGACGGCGGCGGTCATGGCTTCTTCGCGGGTGAGGGTCGGGCGGATTGCGATGAAGGGGGCTAGACGCGGTGGGTCTGGGACGATCTTTTTCATGATGAAACTCCAGTGCGTGACAGGAGCGGCCATCTCGATCTTTCTCACGGACAAAGGTGGCAGCCGTACGCGGGGTGAGAAACCGGTGCACTGAAGCCGGCCAGACCGAAGTCTGCCCGCGCATGGCTGCCATGAAGCAATAGCCTTGGCAGTGCAAGTCGGGTTCTCACACCCGGTCACCTGATGTGGCGACCGGGTGAAGTTATCCGTGGGGTATTTCCCCGACAACGCAGCAGCTTCCGGCAAGCGCGTAGGATAGTTCCCAAGCTTTGCTGGCTGAAGCATTTGGTTTCAGGTTCGGAAATGTCTTACCTGGAAAATGAACAAGCATGGCCGGACAAGACCCGGATTGCGAGCAAGCCCGCGATGGCGATCAAGAGTTCACCAAACAGCAACTAGCGATAGCTGCACCAGCCCAGGCGCCGCCCGTAACTTCGCGACTTCAGGAGGCCGAACGCAGGTCTTGCGGAGGGAGGTGACGGGCATG
>NZ_JAOXMC010000190.1:0-272 GCF_026343815.1 Pseudomonas sp. BJa3
CGACCATCCGCCCGGCGACGTGCCGGACATCGACGCCACACCCAAGGCGCGCGGCGTGTATGGCGAGATCGAACGCGGCGTCAAGATCATGCTGGGACAACGGGTGGCGCAGTACCGCGCCTACATGCGGGAACTGGACGAAGTGCGGCTGTTCGACCTGTTCATTCCCAACCGACTGGCGCGCGACCGAGGGCTGGTGGAGAGCCGACTGATCCTGGAGCAATCGCAGCGCGTGGTGCAGAAATACAGCCAGCAGAATCAGTGGTTGCTGG
>NZ_JAOXMC010000191.1:0-272 GCF_026343815.1 Pseudomonas sp. BJa3
TGGTCGGCCTCGCCCAGGTCGTGGCCGGCGTCTTCCCCGGCACTTCGCGCTCCGCGGCCGCCATCTTCATGGCGATGCTGGCCGGCACCAGCCGGCGGTCCTCGGCAGCGGAATTCGTGTTCCTGGTGGGCATCCCCACCATGTTCGCGGCCAGCGGTTATGCCTTCCTTGAGCTGGTGAAGGACAACGCGCTGGGCAGCGAGAACTGGGGCGAGGTTGCGCTGGCCTTCGCGGCGGCAACGGCCACTGGCTTCGTGGTGGTGAAATGGCTG
>NZ_JAOXMC010000192.1:0-272 GCF_026343815.1 Pseudomonas sp. BJa3
GAACAGCAGGGCGACTTACGGAATCGGTGACGCCCAGAACGGCGCGCGTGGCACCTCCGTCAACCTCCTGGGACTCGGTGAGCGCGGCACGTTGGTCCTGATCGATGGTCACCGGGCCGCGCAGTCCGCGATGGGAAATTTCGTCGACGTGTCATTAATTCCTCTCGCAGCGGTCGACAGCATCGAAGTCCTTTCCCAGGGCGCGGCCGCGATCTACGGCTCCGATGCAGTCGGGGGCGTCGTCAACATCGTTCTCCGCAGCAACTTTACCG
>NZ_JAOXMC010000193.1:0-272 GCF_026343815.1 Pseudomonas sp. BJa3
TAAAATTATTGCGATCATTGCGATGATTGTTTGGGGGATAGCAATTATTGTGTGTGGTTGGAATACAAGTGTAAATTCCCCTGCTGTTGGTCTTCATAATTTGTGGAAAAATGGTGGTATTTTTTCCAATGGCTGGTTTGGTTTTTTAGCTTGTTTTAGTGTTGTCGTCTTTGCTTTTGGTGGCATAGAAATCATTGGGATGTCCGTGATGGAAGTACAAAATCCTTATCAAACGATTTCAAAAGCAATTAATTCTACTCCAGTGCGCATTT
>NZ_JAOXMC010000194.1:0-272 GCF_026343815.1 Pseudomonas sp. BJa3
TGGAGGAACTCGGTCGCCAAACCGCGCAGTTGCTGGCTTTCCAGGAAGTCGAGCCGAAGAAGTTCCAGGCGCAGATCGCCTTCAACCTGATCCCGCACATCGACGAATTCCAGCCCAACGGCTACACCAAGGAAGAGATGAAGCTGGTCTTGGAGACGCGCAAGATCCTCGAGGACTACATCATCCAGTTGAACACCACCGCCGTGCGCGTGCCGGTGTTCTACGGCCACTCCGAAGCCGTGAACGTCGAGACCAAGAAGAAGATCACCCCC
>NZ_JAOXMC010000195.1:0-271 GCF_026343815.1 Pseudomonas sp. BJa3
CAATTTACGCTTTTTTGATGGTGAAATTAATGTTTTAACACATGACCATGCTTTCAACCGATCTTCAAAGTCTAAACGGTTAAAGTCGAATCAAGATGATCAAGGAACCCTTTTTTAGTATGCCAAAAGTTATGCTTGATGAAGGGCTTCTCATGGGAGCGGATGGGAAAGTTCGTTGTTCATGGGCTGGAACTGACCCGCTTTATTGTGCTTATCATGATAATGAATGGGGAAAGCCTGTTTTTGAAGATCGTCATTTATTTGAAAAAAT
>NZ_JAOXMC010000196.1:0-271 GCF_026343815.1 Pseudomonas sp. BJa3
CATACGTGGCGCATTTGATACCTGACTATGCACAACATTTGAACTATAAGGAGCTGCATTCGCACTTCGTGTAACAACAGCATCTGCAGGCTGTGCAAAAATTTGACTCTTAGGACGGAACTGTTCTCCAGCCGATTTACCCTTTTCTATTTCAAGAGCTTCTATCACTTCTACCATTGACTCAGAACGCAAAGGAGGTGACTGAACATGAAAAGAAGTCTGTGACACTGCGGAATCACTCTTACGAATTGAAGCGGCAGGTCTTTGAAGT
>NZ_JAOXMC010000197.1:0-271 GCF_026343815.1 Pseudomonas sp. BJa3
TGGGCCGCGCCTTCTCGATCCACACCTTTGCCGGCTATTTTGGCGGGGCCGTTGCGCCGGCGATCGTCGCCGCCCTGATCACGGTGTCCGGCGGCGTCGGCGCGCTGCTCGCATCGGGTGCCATTGGCGTGCTGATGGCAGTGTTACTGGTGATGATGAACATTCCCGATGCCGGGGCGCATAAGGCAAAACCCGGCAACGCTGAGATGCCCAAGCAGGCCGTCATCACGCCGGCGCTGATCACGCTGACCGCGCTGTTCATGCTGCTGAC
>NZ_JAOXMC010000198.1:0-271 GCF_026343815.1 Pseudomonas sp. BJa3
TCGGCCAGCCGGCGACCTTCACCGTCGAAGCGCTCGATCATCTGAACCTGCGTGGACACGTGCAGCAGATCTCGCCGGCCACTGGCTCCCAGTTCGCCTTGTTGCAGGCCGACAACGCCACCGGCAACTTCGTCAAGATCGCCCAGCGCATCCCGGTGCGGATCACCGTCGTTGGCGACCAGCCCGAGGCCAGGCACCTGCGGCCAGGGATGTCGGTGGTGGTGAGCTTCGTTACCCGGGAGGCGCAGTAAGCGACGGGTCCGACGGCGCC
>NZ_JAOXMC010000199.1:0-271 GCF_026343815.1 Pseudomonas sp. BJa3
GACCGGGCGATGCCACGGCCCAAGAACGCCGGCAGCACGAATAGGGCACCCATTTCACCCCTGTCCAGGTCTACCATGCCGGTGGCGACGAACGTGTCGCCCATGCAGGCGAGGTGGAAAAGCTCGGCGACCAGGGCCGCGTAACCTTCGGTGAAAGGTACGTCGGCCCAGGCCGGGGCCAGGGCGGCATCGTAGGCTTCGGTGCACTGCCACAGGCTCGCCAGGCGGCGGATGGCGTACGTGTCCAGCGCGTCGTGACGGCTGGCGCGGC
>NZ_JAOXMC010000019.1:0-115477 GCF_026343815.1 Pseudomonas sp. BJa3
TTCGACTCCATGAACTATCACGCTGGGCTCTCCTGAAAAACGGAAAAGTACCCCGAAACACTGCCGCTGTAACCCCTATCCCCTCTATTCACTGCCGCGATATGGCGGCGAGGTATCCCCATGCCAATAGAAAACCGATCCAGCAACACCGAGACGGTCAGAGTGCCGCCATACATTGGCCTGGAGCCGCTGGTTGGACGTTATTACCCCGCCCAATGCCGCCGTTGCGGTTGGGTTGGTAGCTCCCAAGAGTTGACCGAGGACGATGCGCAATGTACGCGCCACGTTGGTGACCACCTATGCCTGGGCGACTGCGACGAAATTGAGCGGGATGATCTGCTGAACATTATTCAGGCCATGGCCCAGCCGGCCCCGCAGCCCCACGCCGAGCCGATAGCGTGGATGGTTGGTACTGCCATCTGGTGGACAAAGGAAGAGGCAGAGCGGGATTCAGCGGCGACTGGGCTGCCGATTATTGGACTGGGCGCGATGGTCGACCCCGTCGTGGCTGAGCGACTGAGAACGGCCACCGATTTCGTGCAACGGATGGTTGAATGCGCTGGCACCCAGCAGAGCGTGGCCACGGGCTATGTCCGCGACATTCTCGATGTGCTCAAGGGCAGCGCAGCGCCGAACGCGCCAGTTGAGCTGCAGCGAATGACCTTCGAGTACGCGCATGCAGATGGCGAACGCCACACCGTCGCCTTATCTCGGGAAGAGGTGGCCGGTTATATGGACGAATTCTTGTTCGAGAAACTGACCGAAGCAATCTGCCATTGCGAGTCGATCGGCGAGACCAATGTCGTGGACTGCCGATGCGACGAAGTGGCCGAGCAGTACAAGCTGGCTAATCTTGCCTGACCACAGATTGCAATATTACTTCACTTCGAAGCTGCGAACCGGCCAGCGGTCCTGGAGCGGGAAGCGGCGAAAGCCCTAGCTCTTCCGACACCCAAAGCCATGGCGCGGGTCATGGTCTCGCCAGGACGGCTGTCGAATAACTCTTCGTGTACCAATTCTCCATCAGGCGCATAAACCCCAATGAACAGTTGCGTGGCACCGACAGGCGAAAGCCGGACCTGCACATCAATTTGGGAGCCATCTGCAAGCGTCTCGCAATGGCTCCTGTTGTGTACGCTTGCGTTTCCCCATGCCCAAAAACAATCGCCTCTTTGCCTGATCATCTCAATCGTCCATGTCGTTAATCTCGTAATTACTTATCCCATCAATTCGAGAGACGCAATTTTAATTGGCGCCAAAATAACAACATACCGATAGCCGGCTTTGCAAAATTTAGGGTGGTTGATCTGTGTCAAAGCCAAGCGGATTCAGAGGAGTAGCGAGGACCTCCCCGGCAAACGTCCCGTCGGATGAAACCAAACCGCTCGAGGGGGGGCTGAGGGTCGCAGCATGAAGCATCCATTTTTCGAAGGCTTCACGATGTGCCACCTGAGCGGCCAGCCAGGCGGGGTCTCCGAACCGACCGTAGGCTACCTGGGCCATGATAGAGGAGGTGATTGCGTCGAGCTCACGCAGTAGTTGGTAGGCGATGTATCGCTCATCTGACTTGGGCATCTCGGGTCTCGCAATGTTGCAGCAGAGTCCTCTCGAGGGGGACATCAGTGTGACATCAATAACGCCGGTTCGATCCATTGTTTGACATCTTTTCCTGAGGAGTACATCCGTACTCTTTCAGCTGCAAACCCTCTCCCCTCTATTCACTGCCGCGAGCGAGCGGTAAAAGGAATCGACATGCCCGAAGGAAATCAGGCGGCACGCTGGTGCCCGGACGAATGCCCCATCACCGGGCGCCAATTCTTCATGTGGATTGAGCACCCTGATGGCAGCATGGTGCCGACCTATGGCGGCCCGTTAGACAGCTACACGATCCCGGTTCGTGATGGTGAAGAAGGCTTCTGCTGCGACCGGTTCGATCACGACCTGGGCGACTGGCGCGACAGCGAGACCGTCGGCCTGAAGTTGATCAACGACCAGAGCGACGAATGCGAGCACGGCCAAGTTGCCGAGCTGCAGGCGGAAATTGAACGGCTCAAGGGCCAGAGCCGGACCATCACGCTCTCCGGCTGCGAGTTCACCGAGGACGATCTGCTCCGAAAGGCGGTGCGGATGGCGAACGGCACCAGTCGACGCAAGACCCAACGCTGGGTGCTGATGAAGGATGTCTTCTGCTGCGGGTCTGGCGTCGCCCACGCGCTATGCAGGCGCTTCGGCTTCGACCCGGACGAGGAGCTTAGTCGATGACCCGGCTCGCCCTCTGCCTCCTGCTGCTGGCCACCGGTGCCAGCACAATCGAGAACGTCATCGACGTGCAGCACGACAGCCAGCGGGGCGTCACCTGCTACCTGCTGAATGGGGTCGGCATCAGCTGCATCCCCGACAGCCAGCTACAGGCCGGCAACGAGCGCCAGCTCTCACCGCAAGAAACACAACCCGAACCTACACCCGCACTGGCGCCTGGGCGCTGGATTGATGAGAGGTATCAGCTGTGAACGAAGCGAAGACGGTGCAGCAGCAGTTTGAGGCCTGGCACCGCAACACCTTGAGGGTGCTTCAAGCAACCGGGCAGGTCAGCGCGGCGCGGAAGATGATCGACCACAAGGACCTGATGAAGGTGGTCTGGGAGGAGTCGCGGGCCGAAGCGGTCGTCCAGTTCCCCATGCGCACGCCATACGTGGAATACCCCGTGGACGTTGAAGGAGGTGAGTTCAACTACATCCGCTACCTAGATGACATCAAGAAGAACATCACGGCTCTTGGCCTGGGCATTGAGGTAGCGCCATGACCGACCTGATCGAAGTGAAGACCTGCACCTGCCCTTCCGGCGACGGCTCACTGCACTGGCCGTGCCCGGTTCATCCGCCGAAGGAGGAGCGCAAATGATCGCCCTCGCCTTCGTCGCCTTCCACCTGTATCGGTGGCCGCGATGATCCCGCATACCGGCTGGCTACGGCGCCAGCTCGAGTCAGCGCTGATCCTGCTGGCCGCCTGGATCCTTGGCAGCCGCAACGTCACCAGGTCCGGGGTTGTCTCGCGCCGCGACAACAACGAGATGTTCGAGATGGACGGCGACCTACGCGCCATCGCCCGCCGCATCCGCAAGCAGTACAGCGAGTAACCCCTCCTCCAACTACTCAAGCCCGCCGACATGCGCGGGCAAGGATGACCTGTGCTCAAACAAATTGGAAAGCTCATCACCGAGCCGCTTCGCAAAGGCGACAAACACCGGCCACTGCGATGGCGGATGGGCATGCGCCTGAACCACATTCACTTGGCTCTTCACCGCGACAGCCCGCGCACCTGGAATGCAATTGTTCTGGCCGGGCGCTGGCTGATCTGCAAACCCTTCGGCCATCGGTGGTCATCGTTCTCGTCGGTCAAGTACGGCGACTTCGGCGACTCGCGCATGTGCAAGGTCTGCCGCATAAGCCACGGCCGGCACCGAGGCGCTGACACTTACCACGAAACGCACCGGCCAGGTGGCTGGACGCCGATCGCCAAGCCCTGACCACCAACCTGCCGCCACCGGCGGCGTGGAGACCATCCCATGGAAACCGAAAGCACCGGTGACGTCGACAAGGTCACCGAGAAACGAATGGCCGAACTGCTCGGCTGCACCAAGCGCGCTCTGGAAGGCCGACGCCTGCGCGGAGCAATCCCTGAAGGCGTCTGGATGAAACACGGCGGCCGGATCATTTACAGTAAAAAGAGGTACGACGAATGGCTGGAAAGCCAATGGATTTACCCCCAGGCATTGACGTCCACTACGGGTCACTCCGGCTCAGGTTCACCTGGGAAGGTTCTCGCAGAAGTGAAACCCTTCCCTACCCCCCGACACAAAAAGGCATCAAGGCTGCATCCCAGCTTCGCGATAAGGTAACGAGCCTGATCAAGCTGAACCTGCTCGACCACGACAAGTATGCGGAGCTTTTCCCAAGCTCCGAGGCGGTGGTGGGCGGAACCCCAGCTTTCGGAGAGTACGCCCAGCTCTGGCTCGACAGCCGCGAGATCACGGCGGGCACTCGCCTGAACTACAAAAGCACGCTCAACCTCTATTGGGTACCGCATCTTGCGTTGGTCCGCATCGATCTGATCACCACCACACTCCTGCGGCGCATCGTGGCCTCGATCAGCTGGACGTCACCATCTGTCAAGCGAAATGCCCTTGTGAAGCTTTCTACGATTCTCTCCTCTGCGGTCATGGATGGGCTGATCGACAGAAACCCGGCTGAGGCCTTGCAACTGCCAGCTCGCGCAAAGAAGGAGGTGGACCCTTTCACACTTGAGGAGGCTGACAAGATCATTCAGGAGCTGTACCGGCATGAGCACTGGCCCAGCCTGATTTATGCAGCGTTCTTCGAATTCATGTTCTTCTCGGGCCTGCGACTGTCAGAGGGTTTGGCACTGCGTTGGGATGTGGTCGATATGACCAAGAAGACGGTGCATGTCCGACGAACCATCGCACTGGGAGTGGTTGAGGAACGAACGAAGACCAACAAGGATCGGTTCGTCCTGCTCAACGAGAGGGCCTTGCACGCGCTCTGGTACGCAAAGCAGTACGCGGAGCGGCGCAGGAAGGGAAAGGGCCGGTTCACGGAATCACCGTATGTGTTTCCGCCCGGCAAGAATGGGGAGTACGTCAAGCAGACTTCTGATCTGCACCACCAGTGGCGACCGATCCTCCGACGGCTCGGGATTCGATACCGGCCGCCATACAACTGCCGTCACACCTATGCGACAATATGCTTAATGTCTGGTCTCAACCCCGCATTTATCGCCCAACAGCTCGGGCACAGCGTGCAGATGCTCTTATCGACGTATGCACGCTGGATCAACTCGTCCAGCGACTGGCAGGAGCTCGAAAAGCTCCAAATTGGTCCGAAATTGGTCCGTAGCTGCGAAGACTCCACGTAAGTTATTGATAGGTAAGGCACTTGATCTCCACCGCTAATATCACCATGCAGTTCGGCTCCAAGCCCCTGTTCGAAAACGTCTCGGTCAAATTCAACAACGGCAACCGCTACGGCCTGATCGGCGCCAACGGTTGCGGCAAGTCGACCTTCATGAAGATCCTCGGCGGCGACCTTGAGCCGTCCGGCGGCCAGGTGATGCTCGAGCCCAACACCCGCCTGGGCAAGCTGCGCCAGGACCAGTTCGCCTATGAAGAATTCACCGTGATCGACACCGTGATCATGGGCCACGAGCAGCTGTGGAAGGTCAAGGCCGAGCGCGATCGCATCTACTCGCTGCCGGAAATGACCGAGGAAGACGGCATGGCCGTCGCCGAGCTGGAAACCGAGTTCGCCGAGATGGACGGCTACACCGCCGAATCCCGCGCCGGCGAACTGCTGCTGGGCCTGGGCATTCCCCTGGAACAGCACTTCGGCCCGATGAGCGAAGTGGCGCCAGGCTGGAAACTGCGCGTGCTGCTGGCCCAGGCGCTGTTCTCCGACCCGGACGTGCTGCTGCTCGACGAGCCGACCAACCACCTGGACATCAACACCATTCGCTGGCTGGAAACGATCCTCACGGCGCGTAACAGCACCATGATCATCATTTCCCACGACCGTCACTTCCTCAACAGCGTCTGCACCCACATGGCCGACCTGGACTACGGTGAACTGCGCCTGTTCCCGGGCAACTACGACGAATACATGACCGCGGCCACCCAGTCGCGCGAGCAACTGCTGTCGGACAACGCCAAGAAGAAAGCCCAGATCGCCGAGCTGCAGACCTTCGTCAGCCGCTTCTCGGCCAACGCCTCCAAGGCCAAGCAGGCCACCTCGCGCGCCAAGCAGATCGACAAGATCCAGCTGGCCGAGGTCAAGCCATCGAGCCGTGTCAGCCCGTTCATCCGCTTCGAGCAGACGAAAAAGCTGCACCGCCAGGCGGTGATCGTCGAGAAAATGGCCAAGGCCTTCGACGACAAGGTGCTGTTCAAGGACTTCAGCTTCACCATCGAAGCCGGCGAGCGCGTGGCGATCATCGGCCCAAACGGTATCGGCAAGACCACCCTGCTGCGCACCCTGGTCGGCGAGATGAAGCCGGACGCTGGCGCGGTGAAGTGGACCGACAGCGCCGAAGTGGGCTACTACGCCCAGGACCACGCCCACGATTTCGAGGACGACGTGACGCTGTTCGACTGGATGGGCCAGTGGACCAGCGGCGAGCAAGTGATCCGCGGCACCCTGGGGCGCATGCTGTTCTCCAACGACGAGATCCTCAAGTCGGTGAAGGTGATCTCCGGTGGTGAACAGGGCCGCATGCTGTTCGGCAAGCTGATCCTGCAAAAGCCCAATGTACTGGTGATGGACGAACCGACCAACCACCTGGACATGGAATCGATCGAGGCGCTGAACCTGGCACTGGAAAACTACCCGGGCACCCTGCTGTTCGTCAGCCACGACCGTGAGTTCGTGTCGTCGCTGGCCACCCGCATCATCGAGCTGACGCCCGAAGGCGTGGTGGACTTCAGCGGCACCTATGACGACTACCTGCGCAGCCAGGGTGTGGTGGTCTGATCCAACGCTGAGTCATCTTCATCGCGGGGCAAGCCCGCTTCTGCAATGCCTTCGCGGCATTCGCAGGAGCGGGCTTGCCCCGCGCTGCGTTTAATTAGTTAGCCTGCTTCCTTTTCCCTCGCGCCGCAGCCATGATGGGCACTGCCCACCGCCCGCCCGCGAACGAGCCCATGACAGCCCCTCACGCTTCCAGTGTCACCCTGCAGATCCTCTCGATCGTCTTCTACACCTTCATCGCTTTCCTCTGCATCGGCCTGCCGATCGCGGTGCTGCCTGGCCATGTGCACGATCAACTGGGCTTCGGCGCGGTGATCGCCGGCCTGACCATCGGCCTGCAGTACCTGGCCACCCTGCTCAGCCGGCCTTTTGCAGGGCGGGTGGCGGACACCCTGGGCGGCAAGCGCGCCATCCGCTATGGCCTGTACGGCATCGCCGGTTGCGGCGTGCTGACCCTGCTTTCAGCCTGGACCCTCGCCCTGCCCTGGCTGAGCCTGGCGCTGCTGTTGGGCGGCCGACTGCTGCTGGGGATCGCCCAGGGGCTGATCGGCGTCGCGACCTTGAGCTGGGGGATCGGCCAGGTGGGGCCGGAACATACCGCCCGGGTCATTTCCTGGAACGGCATCGCCTCCTATGGCGCCATCGCGACAGGCGCGCCGGCCGGCGTGCTGCTGGTGGGCAGCCTGAGCTTCGCCGTGCTCGGCCCGGCGCTGTTGCTGCTGGCGCTATCGGCCCTGCTGGTGCTGCGCACGCGCCCCGAGGTCGTGGTAGCCGGCGGTGAACGGTTGCCGTTCTGGTCGGCGTTCGGGCGGGTGGCGCCTTGCGGCCTGGGGCTGACCCTGGCATCGATCGGCTACGGCACCCTGACCACCTTCGTCACCCTGTACTATCTGGAGCGCGGCTGGGTCGGCGCAGCCTGGTGCCTGAGCGCCTTCGGCCTGTGCTTCATCCTGTCGCGGCTGCTGTTCGTCAACGCGGTCAACCGCTTCGGCGGCTACAACGTGGCCATCGCCTGCATGGCCACCGAGGTCCTGGGCTTGACCATGCTGTGGCTGGCGCCCTCGCCGCTGTGGGCGATGCTCGGCGCCGGGCTGACTGGCTTCGGCCTGTCGCTGGTGTACCCGGCCCTGGGAGTCGAGGCAATCCGCCAGGTACCCAGCAGCAGCCGTGGCGCCGGGCTGGGCGCCTACGCGGTGTTCTTCGACCTGGCGCTGGCTGTCGCCGGCCCGGTGATGGGCGCGGTGGCAGTACACCTGGGGTATGCCTCGATCTTCGCCGTCGCCGCCCTGCTCGCCCTGTCAGGGGTGGGCCTGACCCTGTTGCTGGCCCGCCGCGGCTGAACGTTCGGCGGGCTCCGGTGCGCCCAGTGCCTGGCTGAAGAAGGCGGTAGTCTCGCTGCGCAGCGAGCGATGGATATGTCGACGGTCGACACCCTCGGCGTCCTTGCACAGTACCGGCATGCGCAGGTGTTGCTCGTCGTCGCAGGGGGCCATGAACACGAAGTGCCCGGCACCGGCCAGCAGGCGGTAGTCAGGTGTTACCGGCAGCTTGCGCGCCAGGGCATCGGCGTTGTGCTCCAGGGCCAGTAATTGGTCGTTGTCGCCGCTGTAGATCAGCGCCGGCACCTGCACGCCGGCCAGGGCGTGGCGACCGAACATCAGGCTCAGCGGCGCCATCAGCATCACCGCGCCCACCCTGGCGTCGGCGCGGGGCGCCAGTTCACTGTGGTCGGCGATCAGCACGCCATGGGTCTTGCAGGCGTCGGCGTCACCTGGGCGTTGCTCGCAGTAGCGGCGCAGGCGTTCAAGGTCGGGCCGCGCGCCAGAAAGGATCAGCGCGGTCTCGCCACCGGCGGAATAGCCAATCACCCCGACCTTGCCATCATTCAGGTACGGCGCGAGCAGTCTGTCGTTTCGCGCCGCTGTGATCGCGGCGCTGATCTGCAGCGGCCGGCCATAGAGGTTGCTGAGGGTGCCCAGGCGGCTATGGTCGCGGTTGTTGTCGCCGGGATGGACCACCGCCACCACCACGAAGCCCTGTCGGGCCAGGCCGTTGGCCAGGTCATGCAGGGCCATCGGGCTGCCGGTGTTTCCATGGGAGATCACCAGCAGCGGGAACTGGCCCATGGCTACCGGTGCCTCTTCGGCGACACGGGTCTGGTAGCCCTCGATGCGTACCGGGCGCGCCTCGCCGCTGGAGGGGTAGAACGCCAGGGCCTGCATGGGCTTTGCGTCCACCGGGTCGACCAGGGTCAGCCGGTGCAATCCGGCCACCCACGGCGCTGCATCGGCGCGGGCCAATAGGCCGCCCAGCAGGAATAGCGCCATCAGCAGGCTGCTTCGCTTCATCGCAGGGCGCTCCCAGGTTCAAGGCACTGCGCGGTACACGGGTATGGATGCCAGCATAGAACCCGGTGCGCTGGCGGCACATGAAAACTGGATGAAAAAAAGCCGGCTGGCGCACGAGGCGACAGCCGGCTTTGAATCGGTGGCAACAATCAGGCAGCGGCGAACAGCTCACCTGCGATCTGCGCCTGGGCGGCATCGATGGCCTTGGCGCGGTGCTCAGGGCCATAGGCCAGGCCGTGGGCGCGGACGATTTCCAGGTCGGTGATGCCGATGAAGCCGAGGAACACCTTGAGGAAGTCCTCATGGCCGACACCGGTCGGCTGGCCCTGGTGCAGGCCACCGGCGGTGGACACCAGGATCACTTTCTTGTCACCGCACAGGCCTTGCGGGCCGGCTTCGGTGTAGCGGAAGGTCTGGCCGGCCACCGCCACGCGGTCGATCCAGGCCTTGAGCTGGGTCGGCACGGTGAAGTTGTACATCGGCGCACCGATCACCACCGCGTCGGCGGCGAGGAACTCTGCCAGTGTTTGCGCACTGAGCTTGGCTTCATGAGCCTGTGCGGCATCGCGCATTTCCTCGGGGGTGCCGGCGGCCACGAGGGTGGCGGCGGAGAAGTGGCTGATGGCATCGTTGGCCAAGTCACGGTAGACCACCTCGATGCTCGGGTCGGCGGCCTTCCAGGCCTCGACCACTTCGCGGCTCAGCTGGCGGGAGGCGGAATTGTCGCCCAGGATGCTCGAATCGATATGCAACAGTTTCATGGGACTCTCCTGTGAATGAAGACCGCGGCGGTGGGCGATCACGATGTAGAGAATCCTATCGGCACATCGAATAGCTGATAAGTCGGCAAAAACGCGTTAGTTTGTTCCACTGATGGAACAATGAGACTATCAAATGCAAGACCTCAACGTTTTCCTAGACGAACCACTTAACCCCCCGATTTTGATCAAAACCCTACCCTCTTCAACATCGAGCTCCAGTGCTTTGAGCGCGTAACTGACATCAATCTCGCAGCCTACTCAGGGGGTAGATAACGCAATAACCGAGATAATCGACCTAACTCACTGTTCCTGAACCTCTCTGAAAATCGCTCTACCCCAATCCCCTCCCTGCCACTTATCCATCAATACTCTCCACCGCATTCAGACCAGCCAACCTACCGGCACGAGGCTTCTGACCCCGGGCTTTGTAAACCAAAGATCTGCGGCGCCGTATTTCGAGCTTTAGAGGATAAGCCTGCCGGAGCTGCATCTGAACCATTGATCGCTGGGCCCGACCCCGTGCGTTGATGCTCACCATGCGAACCAGCTTCGCTTGCTGATTGTGGTCATAGCTGAGGGAATGGAGGCTGGGTCTCCGGAGCGGCTAGCCCTTCGCCTGCATCCTGCCCTTCTCATTTTCCACGCAGTGCTTACCTTTCGGGATGGCGACCATACGCCCATCCCTCCACTGAAGGCTATGTCCACCTGGAGGTATGCCGACCATGCGTCCATCTCTCCCTTGAAGGCCGTGACCACCCTTGGGAATCGCAAGCATCCTTCCATCTCGACCCTCAAGGCCATGACCGCCCGGCCTGATCCCAACCATGCGTCCATCGCGCCCTTGGAGACCATGGCCACCTTTGGGGATAGCCACCATTCTCCCGTCGCGACCTTCCAGTCCATGGCATCCATCTGGGATCGTGACTTCTACTCCATCTCTTCCCTTGAGGTTCATCGTTCTTTCCTTCGTCAGGCTTCTCGTCTGGCTCGATAATGCCATGACGGCTGAGCGCGGTACAAAGGGGCCAGGAGCGCGCCCTGAGTACAGACTTAGCTCCTGGTGGGCCCTGACAGCCATTGGCGCAGCATTCGCCTCCAAGGCGTGTGTCGGCTCTTCGCTGGAGATCTTTCGCAGGTGAGCAGCCCACCACCTTGGTCAAGGCTTACCCCGGGTGCGAAGGAAGTCCTTCACGGCCTTGTTCGTCCGCTCCGCTTGTTCTTGCGCAGAGATCAGCCCCGCTTGCCAGTCCTCGTAATACTCTTCGAGCAATGCATCCAGGGCTTTCACAGACGACTCAACGAACACCCCTTCTACCACCTTCTCCATGCGGGCCAATTCGTTGAACGCAAGATGAATATAGCGATCCAGGCTTTCCGTAAGCTTGTGCCCTGACCATTGCTGAAGCACCCGTTTGATCACTTCAGAGTTGGCAAGGGCCCGGCGCATCACATCAGTATTTTGAAGATCGTACTGAATAATGAGTTCTTTAAATTTGTCCGTGATGAAACGATGACGAAACATATGAGGGTGAGAACGCACCTCAAGACCAGCAAGTTTTTTAAGGTCGCCAATTTCATTCGTCAGTGTATTTATGGCGAGCGGTTGACAACTTTTTACACAAATAAAAAGAAAGCCATGGTCATCGAATTTTTTCTTATGTCTAGCACACCAATCGTCAATCATAGGTATCCGAAAGCCTGTTATGTAGTCGACCCAGGACTTAAGAACTACGTGCGGCACAGGCACAAATCGATACTCATTATGCCCTTTAGCGGACGGCACACGCAGTAATGGATGACTCAAACCTGATCGGTATGCTTCCATAATATCCGGCACAGTGATGCGCGCGGCCTCTATACGCCTACACCCAGTATTTATCAGCACCGAAATAATAATCTTGGATCTCGCGCCTTTCTGTAATGGCTGTTTCCTGGCAGCGATCCTCAGAGCTTTTATTGAACTGTCAGTAACAGGCTCTCTGCGCCCGTCTTCTGAAGAAACAGGAAAAGAGTGATGATACCAAGCGATTCGACGACAGGTCGATTTGTGCTTACTTCGCATGGCGGCATCTACTTTAACTCCACGAATGACTCCGCCAAGTGCCACAAAATCCGGCAAGTCAAAAAATTCACCGCAGTAAGATAAGAAATCTAAGCAGCGCGAGCCAATAGATCGTACCATATTGGGTTGACGAGCTAATTCACCGTCCTCATCGACATCTGCGCTTAATCCCTTTATAAACATCGTAAAATAAGTATCAGTCAGCCGCAGGAAACCAAGTCGGTTTTTCTCTACAAACCTAATCAAATGGCTGAGCAGCATGCAATCTTGCCTGAGCGAGCCACCTTTATTGGCCAGGGACTTTTTCTCATTGACCCACATATGTAGAATGTACGAGTTTACCTCAAAGCAATATTGTCCGTTAGTCCAATAAAAACATGGAATACCCTCAGCGTCCTCCCCTATATCGGCGTCATAAGTCAATCCGGCGTTCAGCTTAGCTCCGGGAGGAAGTGGGCGATGCAACTGTGAGTCAGTCATTTATTTCCTCCTTTTCTGCAGCATCTGATTGATTCTGCTTATTTCAAGTTCGTAATAGGCTTTCCTATCAATCAAGTCCAGATCAACCAAGTGATTGCAGAGACTTTTCATTTCGCTGACCACAAGACTTAATTGCTGCAAATCTCGATCTTGAGACGCTATAATTTTTTGAAGGTTGGCCTTCTTCTCCTGCAAATCCCTGCGAGAGTTAGTGACACGTGCCCTAGGACGTCGACTGAGGGCTTTTTCGGCCTTAACCCTTAAGGCCTCAACCCCTGTAAAGCCCTCCCCTAGAGTGCAAGCTAATGCCTTGAAAGTATTAAGGCTACATCCGACAATACCTCGTTCCTCGTTGCAATATGCAGCCAGTTTCACTTGAGTTTTGACGGCTTCCCGCAGGGGGTCATCTTGTGAAAATTCGGAAGGTGTATTTGCTGCTTGGGTCAGCAGCTCAATCAGCTGGACAACTGAGGCCTTATTGGCCCTGCGTTTGCCATCCATCAATGATTTACCCTCACCATCAGATGGATATCGGCCTGCACACCATTGCTGGTCATCAGGCATGCACGGGTAGGGACAAGGTCAATCAGTTTCGAAGTTACAAGATGCTTAAGATTTGAGTAAATTTCGGAATCAGATAACTTGGCCAGTTCCTCGGCGCTGGGTGCATCCTCACATGCAGCAGCTTTCTCCAAAATCATGCGCAATTCAGGGACGGTCTTAATGCTCAGATCGTGAAGCTCATGCATCTTACACAATGCATACTTGACAGTATTAAGGTGTTCAATACTCGAATCCTTCGCTAGCACGGCTTTCGCAAGAGCTTCCGTCTTCACACTTTGAAGCATAGCACCTGGCGTAATCTCCACTATATATGTGTAAAGATGCTGAATATCACTGTGCCCCAAAAATGCACGGAGAGCATCGAGGTCTTTGAAGCCAGCAGCCGCAAAGAAAGCCATGGCAAAGAAGCGCCTCAACTGATGCTGCCTGACATAGAAGCGTGCTACTTGCCCGTTTTCCAAGATGACCGTGGGTGTTTGAGTGAAATCACAAATAGTACTCAAACATGCATTATAGGTTGTGGGGCACATCTGCCTAAAGCTTAAGTTATCAGGTCGAATAAAAATAAGTAGTGGAGTATTTTTCGGGATCAAATCCAGCCGAACACAATCCTGATGCACTTCCTTAAGTGTCCACAACAGCTTCGCTACCAACCTGGGAATGGGTACAGTCAGAAACTCCTTTGCATGACGATCACCTGTTTTTCCGGCCATGAAGCCAATTTCGTACTGTACGCATTTATTTTCGGGAAGGTTAGGATTTTTGTTTGGCTTTAAACAATTGCCCTCCATCATTCCCAGCAACTCCCCTTGCCTTCTTGCAGTTAGCGCGCCGAGTATGATTAAATACGCCCCCATCAGAGTTACAAATGAGTCATGCAGACTTTTATCAGACCTGAAATAATCATAGTATTCCTCATCTCTCTCTGAGAACGGCGTAAGCCAACACTCGTATTTATCAGCATTCGACATCATTCCGCGCCGAATTTTGTCATTACAAGCTGATCGGTGATTCGCCTTGATATATCTGCCATGCACCTTGTTATCAATGGCGCGAGCAATTACATTCCAGAATATTGCCCTCGCATTGTTCCTAATATACACGTGCGAGTCGCGAATCAACTTGTATACAACCTCTCCTGGCAAGGAGCGAAAATTCCCCTCAACTTTTTTGGGAATCCTTTTATATATCGAGCTATAAGTTATTTTTTTTAGCACCTTCAGATTAAAATTCAACCCGGGCACCAACTGTTGCGCCAAACCCATTAGTCGCACGGCGTTAAAATGCCTACTCAGCATTTTTTTGGAAACCGGAACTGTGCTCTCGTTACGAACAGGGACAGGCGGAAACTCGGTTTTCCAAGTAAAACCTTCATTTAATTCAGGAAAGGTCTTCGGCACCAGGCTTTTACCAGCTAGCGTATTTTTGTACAATATTTGTGTAAAGGTGGCCGAATTGTACTGCTTTATCCCAAGTGCAGTTTTGTAAAAGGCATTATCATAAATATAAGCGCGCGCACGCAATAATTCACCATCATCTAAATCTAGTTCGCGCTCCCACTCCGGGGGAATTCCATCTAGGAAGGGGAAACTTTCAGCGATCAACTCAATATCACTATGCATGATACCGGCAGACACTTTCCTGAGAAGTACTGCAAGCTTGGTTGGGTAACTGTAAAGGTAGGTAGATGCGGGATATTTCGTGTGATTTATCAGGTAGTCCGTAAAGTCTATCTTCCTCATCAAGTTAAGCCCCAGCTTCGATAGCTGAAATCGCTCACCATTCATAAGTATGTGATCGACAAATTTAAGCCCGCATTTAAATATTTCGGCCTCTGTTTCACCTTGCCGCCTTTGGTTATTGCTGTACCTGGGATGCAACTGCACAACCAAGAAGGCCTTGAATCCTCTCAGCAACTGAGCATTGGCAGCGTCCGTAAGCAAACTATCATCTTCCAAGCTTACGTTAAAATCCACAGACATTCTCACATAATTGCCTTCACTTCCGAATCGGCATTCCCACACATTGGATTCGAATGACGTACCTTCAACCAGCCAACTGGGGAAGTCCATTTCCAGATCGCCAAACCCTCCTTGATCTCTTAACTGCTTAAGGTACAGCCTTCGATCGTAATAGCGCATTGAGCCCAGATCGGCTTGAGCTTCTTCAAGAGCATCTTCATTCTTATAGTCCTTGGCTTCTTTAGAACCCTTCATGCTTCCTCCAAATACTCGAAACCAATCCATTGGCAAATATTTGCTACGAGAGGAATTGATAGTTCGATGCTGGACAAGATGGTGGCAACCTCATCAGAAATCATTTCCAGTTCACCTGTTTTGTAAAGCTCCACAGCATGCCGTGTGAACGCCGCATGTAGCTGCCATGATTCAAGCTGCTGGGGCACCTCGCGCCCTGCGTTCTGCAGTTGAACTATTACGTGGTCAATGCAGATCATAAAAGTCGATATACCGTAATCTACCGGCAGGACGCCTTCAGCCTGTGTTTGGGAGGGATTGCGCTGATCTGCAGGAAGCCAGTTCTCCAAGGTAAGTTGAGGGGGCAATGGTTTCAACTTATGAAGGCGAATAAACTCGTTCATCTCATCGAGTGAATTCACGTCCATTACTTCCATCAAGTATTGAGTCCCTTGGAATGCCTCAAGAATCATCCCATTCTGGAAGAGCCGGATCCATCTCCCGAGATAGAACTTACGTATCGCTTTTGGCAGATACTTGTCAATGAGCTTGACGTTATAATCTGCATGCCCCAAAGCCTCTGACATGGCTTGCACGCTGTTTGTTTGAAAATAAACGATTACGGCTGCGGTGACCCTTACTCTTTTCAAGGAAATCCGTTTAAGCATCACTGACCCTTGATCACCAAATTGATCCAAAATACGCATGGCCAGCAATGATTGCCCATTTCCTTGAACAGCCATTCCTCTGATTTTTGGAATCCTTTTAGGCCGTGTTATACCTGTTGCAGTGCTTAGAAAAGTGTAGTGGTAAGCCGGATCGTTCTCGCGCTTCAAATACTCCCGTGCTTCAGCAGTCAGCTCATATATTTCAGGAAACAACTCTCGTGCCTTCGGTGTTGACCTGACCACCTGACGCGCTAGTTTCGCCCCTCTCCTGGGCTTAGAACTCACAGCACTGTTGAGTTCATCATCAAAGCCAAATCTCTGTCCGAATTTATCTGTGATACGATGGTTATTCAACCAAGAGCCCGTAATGCTAGGGCACTCAAAAATTAGAAGATAAATAAAGGGTAGCAACGTTGTGCTATCCAGCAGGCCTAGCGCATTTCTCACATAAGTTTTACTTGCACCAAAGTAATTTTCGAATTCCCGATCATCGTCAGTAAAATAGGGTCGCTGCGCCCATTTCCTGCAAAGAATAATGTACGACTGCTCTTCCTTACTGTAAGTATCACAAAAACCAGGCGAGTCTACGTCAACCTTGCTCGCTTCGATCCGGCGCCTGTGGTTGGCAAGCGTGGCTTCTCTAGCTTCCTCACAAGCAGCTCTCAGCTTCGCGGCGTCATTATTTATTTGATGATATAACTTTTGCGCAGCGTCCTCATTCTCAATATGCAAAGGAATAGCAGTAATCGCACTGACAATTCCTTTGTCTTCTCCTTGAGATTGAAACGGATTATTCCCTGCCAGCTCCACACGTTGATGAAACGTGAAGTCAAATAACTTTTTCGGCAAGAAGCCATGCGTAATAAAAACCTCTTCAACAACTAGCATCATTGCACGCCAATCACTCAAGAAAACCTTGGACTTAAATCCTTGATCTAGCCAGCGATCATATTCGATGTCAAAAGTCGTGGAAAAAAATTCGTGCATTTCCAAAGGATTTTCAAGGAGGCGCAATTCTTCGACATTCCAGAAGTACTCAGTTACAATCCTCATTAACATCGAGATACTTCTATTTTTTGAGATCCCAGTAGTTCTCGGGAATTTTTGTATGTAGTCTCTACATCTCCGATATATCTTCTCACACAAGCCCTCACCATATTGATGGTGCACTGCCACCAGATTTATAAATATAGGCTTGTCATCGTGATATTTTACCCACCACCCCTTATAGTATTTAATCTTGATGTAATTTTTTGGCACCCTGGAATATGCAATCCGACATTCCTTCTCTTTTTTCGCACCACAAGTATCACGAAATTTATCAACATTAATGCCCAGCAGGTGTGCAACATGCCTGACCTTAGTCAATAGCAACCAGGCATGCGTATAAACAACATCGGTCTCCACCAATAGAAAGCCCCAAAATTTAGACATTATTAGCTCGTCATCTAAATTTTCTCGCCTCAAATTAGTAACGACCATAAACATATCAAACAACCTTAACCCTTGATCCAAGGTGGTTCTGACTTTAGGGTCAGGAAAGAAATTGCGAGCCTGCGCCAACTCGCTTGCTGAAAAATTAACACTTGGAAAATATGAATAGGCGGCTGTGTTTATCATGGCTACTAACATTAATTCTTTATATTACACCTAACATCTATTACCCGGGATGGCAACTATTTTTTCCCTTGCATATATATTGCCCAGAACCATAAAGGCCAGCGATCTAACTTTGAGAAATATTGATTATCCGTTCACGCCTAGGCATCTGCTAATGCATGTTTTTATGGCGCTGATTAAGCACCTGCTACGGTAGGCTCAACCACAGGTGATGGGTTTTGCCCAATTTGGGCATAACGCAACGAGAGGGTTAGCTGCTGGATTCAGAGCAGAGCCAGCACTAGCCTAACCTATTGATATATATAGATATTATTTCTTCACAATTCTCTAGGCTGGCTCTGTTAGCACACTCGATCGAGCTGCAGTGCCCTGGCTGCCCCCGTCGCAAAAGGGGTTGGGCAAGAAAGACGCTCAACTTAACGAAAATCAAAGATTGACAACTTTGCGCACCAGCACTTAGATAAGTAATTGTTTCTTACTGAATTCTCCCTAACGGCAGTTCACAAGCTTTTTTGGAGTCAAGATGGCTACAAAACCTTCCAACCGTGACAAATCCCAGGCTGGCACTCTTGTAGTACGGGCCTTAACTACTGACGAGTTAAATCAAATCGCAATTGCAGCGCGCTACTCTGGCAAGAAAATGGAGATGGCACTGCACGAACTGCTTTCATTAGGACTTCGAGCGCAAGATGTTTCTGGAGCAAAACACGGAGTAGGTAACACCGTATTTCTGGCTGCACCCAAATCTTCTCGTCGAGAGAGTCACTCCCCTACACAATCTGTAGTTTTGCGGAGCGTGGAATTTTCGAACGCTATTCCGGGCGAATTCCTTTTCCCAAGTCGCACCGGGCCTGGGCCTTTGCACAGGGTGAAAATTGCTCGAATATTCCACCAGTGGGTACTTCGTGCTGGCCTCGGGGAGCAGGGTGTTACGTTGCATGCGTACAGACGGTCAGTGATGACTCAGAAACTGATGGAGGCCGCATCCTCACTACCTGGATAAATGCGGAGATCTGCAGCCTCCAAGCAGGAAAGGCCCAGACAAACCGTATCAAGCAGATGCGTCTATTACTCTTAAAGGGCTGGTCGTGGGCGTCGGTTGCTGAGCCGCCACATGCTTGTGGCTCAGTGACTGCCATCGTCGATTGGTTGACGACGATCAGTCGACCATTGCTGTTCCGACTGAACGACACTGAGCTGCTTTTGGGCACGGTTCAGTGACAGTCGCTCAAGCATCTAGCCCTTTGCCGTGTCGAAGTTAACCCATCATGGTCTCGAACTCCTCGTCAGTGAGGATCGAGGGAGTGTTGTGTGGCTTCTAAGTGAGTCCCCGGAGGCAAGGCTGTCTGAGCCTCGGGTATTGGAGCGAGTCCCACGTGGTCGGCGACTCCC
The DNA here is from genome assembly GCF_026343815.1 of Pseudomonas sp. BJa3. Lineage (NCBI taxonomy): Bacteria > Pseudomonadati > Pseudomonadota > Gammaproteobacteria > Pseudomonadales > Pseudomonadaceae > Pseudomonas > Pseudomonas sp. BJa3. Next base: position 18,627 of record NZ_JAOXMC010000019.1, read on the forward strand.
GGTGCAAAGGCAACCCAAACTCGATGGCGGCTTTCAAGGTCACTCAGGCTACGAACCCATGCTCCAGGCGCCAGATGAAATCGATGATGGTGTGAGTTTCCAGTTTTGTCGTGATCATGCTGGCCGGTGTTTTACCACCCAGCGCGTCAATGGGACGTGACATCCAATTCAGGGCTGAATCAAGATCTCCGCCGAACAGGCGCTTTGCTGCATCGAGCACTTCCAAATAACGAACCTGTTGGTCAGGGGGCAACGTTCTCATGGGCAACTCCTTCTGGGTTCGCTGTATCGCAGCGCCGGCTCAGCATTTTCTAACCTATGGCAAGCCTAGGCAACCGGCGTCGTTTCGTGTATCGCCAAAGGGCCCGCCTGCCGAGTGACCTTGCAGGTTTAGCCATCTTGATCCAGCCTGCTTGATCAGGCAATGAAACGTGCAGAGCACGATGCTCCGCAGAGACATGCTTCCAGTGAAGGGGGGCCTATGGACTCGGTGGATCGCGAAGCCCAACGCTTGCTTGGCCTGATCGTGAAGGCGGCGCAGCTTAATGCCCGCCAACACGCCGAGCGGCACCATCTTCTGCGCCAGGTCAGCGCCCTGCTATGGTGGCTGGAGCCTGAATGCCCTCCCCGCACGATCGCCAGCTTGCTTGCCTGCCTTAGCTTGCCCCTTGAGCAGTGGCTGGACAGCAGCTTTACGCAAGGGTACCGGGGCGCCCTGCAGTTTGCAGACGAACCCACCATGCTTTGTCACGCCATAGCCATGGAGAACAATCCCCGCCAAGGCTGGGAGCTCGTCCAGCAGACCGTCAAGAATGTTCGCGACCTTTGCAGAACACGCCCTCACGGCGACGATGAATATCGAATGTTCCGCATGTTCCTGATCGACCACGGCGTCGTAGACGCTGACCGGAGCCTCGACTTTCTGATCCCGCTGCAGGTGAGCTTCAACTCGCTCTACGAACCGATACCAGAGCATTTCATCCGAGCCGGCCAGATCTACCTGTGTCCAAGCTGCGGCTGGCCGATGGAAATCAGCCGCCGTGCAGTGTCTTGCGGGGCTTACTGGTGCGAACAAACGGTAGGGATTGCACAGTGGATGGGCGAGAAGTTGGTGAGCGTTAAAACCTCAAAGGTGCTCCAGGGGTGCTCAGCAAAAAACAAGTACAGGCTGACCCCGGCATTGTGGACGTTCACGCTGATTCCGGGGTTGCTAGAGCTGCGCCTGCGTGACCGCATCACCCGACTCGGGCTAACCGCTGAGCTGTGGCCAGACGTAGATCAGGCCGATCTGCGCTTCACGATTGAAGAGCGCACCTACTCGCTGGATGCCAAGGTGTGGCATTCGACCAAGAATCTTGGCCAGCACCTGGCCGGCAGCGCGCCGACAAAGGCCGTGATCGTGATTCCCGATTACCAGGCGCAGTATGTGCCCTCGCTGAAAGAGCAGTTCGATCCCAGGCAGATCATGTCTGAGTCTCAGTGCCTGCGCTGGGTGAAAAAACTATGCCGACACTGACAGAAAATGCGGCAACCGTGGCGCTCGCCTTGGCCGTGAAGCATATAAGCAAAGAGCCGATACTTGCCGACGCTGAGGTCTTCCTGGTGGGCCGTCCTCACCTTTGGAGCGGCTGGGCTAGCGCGTCTGAGGTAGTCCGCGAGCAGATCATCACCCTCATCAAGTACCGCCCCATAGACCTCAATCAAACAGGACGATTTCTCGAAGAGGTTGGACGGGTGATGTTTACACCAGGTGCGCCGTTTCGGATGGCCGGCATTGAAAGTCATGACGACCAGGTGATCCTGCCGCGCCTCAAGGAAACCGACGTCTACTGTTTCAAAGAGGGTTTTGACCTTGAGGGGCTCATCGAGGAAAAGCTTCGTACCCTCCAGACTGAATCCGCCGGCGCGACGTGCACGAAGTGGCCGACTGAGGGCCCTATCGTTCTGCGCGAAACACAACCCGATGGTTATCGCACCTTCGTCATCTCTGAAGAGCAGCGTCCTCGCTTGAAGCTGGAGAATGCAGCCTTACCCTTGGTCGACGCTCCTGCTGTAGCAACCTTCAGCTGGGAAAAAGCTTCGTTGCGCAAGCTGGCTGTCGCGCTGGATCAAGCTGGGAGTGATCCGCTGAGTCCCCTGCACAAGAGCCATCAGGCGTCGCTGGATTTGATCGTGCGCAGCGACGAGGACGTCAAGGCGGACGCGGGGAACTTCTACCGTGTAAACGCCCCCACGGGCACAGGCAAAACCGTGGTCATGGGATTGATGGGTATCGACAGCGCCTTGCAGGGGCACCGGGTTGTCATCGCAGTTCCCAATCTGACTGACGTGCGCAACATGGTTGAAACCTTGAAACGGTCGGTGAGTGTCGTGGCACCTCACCTCAAAGTCGCACCTTTGCATTCACAGCGCCGCATAGCCAGTGCAGCCGAATTTTACCTCGCACGGGGCCGAGAGGATCACCCGTACGACTATCGCTGCCTGCTGGACGCCTGCGCGACCGACGGAAGCGTGAGTCGTAGCGATGAGGAGCCCTGCTTCAATCTGCAATTGCCTGGTGAGCGCCGAGGACGAGAGACCTTCAAACGCATTCGCAGCTGTCCGTTTCTGAACCAGTGCGGCAAACGCACCATGCTCGAACAGGCATTGGCAGCCGACATCGTGGTTGTGAATCACCATGCACTGATTTCTGGAACAACTCGCATAGCGGTTGAAGGCAGTGGTTCCGAGTCGCGAAGTCTGCTTGAGCTGTTGCTTCGATCAGCCTCGTTGTTCATGGTCGACGAAATTGACGGCCTTTTGCTGAGCGCTATCGACACCAGCGTGTTCGAGTTGCCGCTCAGCAACCACATTGAGCACAGCAGCCTTGCTGAGCTGCATATGGAGATCTTTGGGCGAGACAGCATTCCAGATGTCGATGCCACCACCCACTACCGCGCTCAGAGGGGCTGCAATGCGGTGATCCTGCATACGACGCGGCTATTGCAGTTGGCGTTGAAGCACATCAAGTGGCCTGACCGAGAAACTGTATGGGAACGTGCCGAAGACCAGATGATCAGCGACTACCTGGGCGTCGACCGTTCACTACTTGATGGCGTCTGTGGCTATGTGGAGCAAAGCATCCCGCAACACCTAAAACCCCTGCAGGAGCTCTTGCAAACCTTTTCTCACAACGAGGCGCAGCCAAGCCCGATCGAGGTGGTCGTCAACATCGGTAAGCAGCTGGCGGACTTGGCCAGGCAGAAGAAGCTGGGGCAGAAGCTGAACGAAGCGAAGCTCGAAAAGCTCAAGTCGGCGCTGGTCATCAGAACGAGCCTACATTTTATTGAGGACAGTTTGCGCACCCTGTATTCAGACGTTCCCGTCTTGGCGCGCGCCAAGGTGGCCGCAGCGCTGAGAGTGCAGCAGGATCTTTCAGGGTCAGCACCTTTCAGCCCTACGCCCCTGGGCCCGCTGCAGCGCGTGGTTTATGGCTTCAAGCGCAAGTTGTCCGGTCGTGATACATGGTCGCTCCAGGTGGTGGCCTTGTCCGGCGATCCCCATCGGACACTTCAGTATCTGCCCAACCTCACATCGAAGATCCATGCCGGCGTGAATCGAACCTTCATCGGTTTCAGTGCCACCGCGTTCTTTCCTGGTGCCAGTTGTTTCGACCTGAGCGCCAAGACCCTTATTGACGTGCCAGATGCTAAGGGAAATATCCGCTTTGAAAACGTCCCAGTCTCCGTCCACGTATCCGGGGCGGGGCTCGAATCGCGGCTGCTGAATGTCAGGGATCTGGCCAGTGAACTGTGGGGCTGGCTCACCAGCCGCCTGGAGGCTTTAGAAGCCGATGACAACACCCGCGCCCGAGCTCGTTTGTTGCTGGTCACCGGGAGTGATGCCGAGGCAGAACAACTCGCCTCCACGCTGCATGAAATCTCTGCAGGCCTGTACAAGGTCGCCTGGATACGGGGCGGTAAGAAAGCGGATCGACAGGAGCGGTTACCGCTGGCCAACAGGCTGACATACGACGATCTCGTCGAGTTTGCTAGTGGCCCCAATGCTGATGTCCAGTTGCTGGTCAGCTCTATCTACCCAATGGCGCGGGGTCACAACATCGTGACCAAGGAGGCGAAGTCGGCACTAGGTGGCGTGGTCGTCTGTGTGAGGCCTTTGCCCTCCTCTGACCAAGCGGCAAACAATCTTGCGCACCTTTGCTATCGCGTCGGCGAAAGTGTTCTGCCCTCTGCCAGCCCCGGACTTGCCCTGCTGGAGGAACGCGCCATGGCGAACCGCATACTCAATGGAATACGGCTCGCTCCTCCCTACTTCTACAGCCAGCCAAAGGCGATTCGGTTCTACACCATCATGAACGTGCTGGTGACCCTGACTCAGCTTGTGGGCCGCGCCAGGCGCGGTGGAACGCCGGTCACCTGCTACCTCGCTGACGCTGCGTTTTTTGACAGCCGCTACACTTGGGCAACGCTTCTGAGCCGCACGATTGAAAAGCTCAAGGAGGATGGCCATTGGGGCGAGTTTGCAACCCATCATGCGGGCCTGGTGGAAGCCATGATGCTGTACATCGAAGCTTCCGGCCCCCAGAAAGCGCCAGGCACTCAAGAACTTGAGGGGCTAGACGATGAATATTTGCCTGAGGACTAACCTGTTCCGGTTCGACCCGGCTGAGCTGCCACCCGCCCAGCTATACCATGCGTCCCGGGATTTCATGAATGGATGGCAGCTACTGACCAATCATTTCGGGAAACCTTACCTACCTACTGAATGGCTGGAGGAGTTCCTTTGCTACCTGTCAGGTGGGCCAGTCTGGGTAAACGCGCAGTTGCTCAAGACCAAAGCAGTGCCAGCCATCGCCTCACTCAAGCTCATCGACCAAGACAAGCTCAACCGGGCAATCAACATATGGGCCCAGTACATACTGCGCAAGACAGAGCCCGGGCAAAAGGACTTCATCGATCTGCTGGTACCCGACCGTGCGGTTTCGATCCACGCCTCCGAGGTCATGCACGACCCTCGGCAAGCGACGGTGGCTTACAAGGTCGTCCCCTGGATGCTCGCGCAGCAGCTATCGAGCAAACCCATGGACTCTTCTGTCCCGCTCAACCTGTCTGTTTGTAGTGACGGCTCATTGCTCGCGTGGGACAGCCCGCTGCTGTACAACCGTGGTGAACGCCGGGCAGTGGCCATGCACTCCATTTCTCCCGGCTTGTTGTTGCTGCATAAAGTGCCCAGCAAATATGCCTCTGTCACGGTTCACCTGAGCCATATCCTGCCCGAGTGGCGCCATACCACGCATTCGGCCTGGGTCAAAACCGATCGGGGGATTTCAAAGTTCCAGATCCGGACGTTGCGAACGGATGAGGGGCAGTTTCAAACCGTCTATTCCAGCCCTGCCGCTGAGTTAATCCAGCACATGGGGGAAGGCGTTCTGCCCGCACTGGGTGGCAATGAGATCTCGCTCGCAGGGGCGATCCGCCCTATCCACACTCGCGCCCCAGTAGGATCACCTATCGGTAGTGGCGTTGGCACGGTCATTCTCGACCAGGCAAGCTTTCACATGCAGAAGATGCTGACCTCAGCCAAGCCCATGCTGACACGGTACGTGGGCCGGCTCATCGCTCAGCGAGTCGAGCCTCCGGCTGAGGCTGCCCGCCCGATTCGAATCGCGGTGGTCACCGCGCATACGGACATCATGATGCGCATCAACACGGCCTACGAGAACCTGCCCTCTCTGTCGCCCGTGTTCAAAGTGAAGCCAAAACCCCAGGTCATCCTGCAGCAAGTCCAGTGCAAAGATGCTCAGCGATTTCTGACGACCAGAGCTGAGTCGATTGAGATTCAGCGCTGGTTTACTCAAGAATTGCTGCCACGCCTGGTTGCCATGGCACCAGACGCTGCGATCATCGAGACGGCACCCGAGGTAGCCACGAAGGACGATAACGATCCGAAGCATATTCTGCGGGCGCTCTGTGCCAAACATGGCATCGCGACGCAGTTCATCTTCCACATCCAATCCGAAGGTGAAGGTGCTTCTTCGCTGAAGGGCATGGCTCCAGGACTGAAAAGTCGCCTACGTAAATCGAAGTCTCCAACGCCAGAGGAACCCGAGGATTACCCTGCGATCAACAGTCTCATCGATGCCGCTCGAGGAACCGGGTACCTGCCGCTGCCGCTGGGTCGCACTGCGGGCATACCTGCCGGAACGACCGTCGTATCCATATTTGTCGACTACATCTCGCGGCTTGGCATGTACCTTCCCGTCATCACGCGAACCCAGGTCAATACCCGTGAGCTGCAGGTCTATGTTCATGGATCGGAAGGTCAACCAGGCGAATGGAAAAGTTACCGTGAAGGGCTCTGCGCCATCCATGCAGCGCCTACGTTGCTCGATGAAGCGGCTGCCAAATTGACAGTCGCGCGTGCATTGCTGGCACCCACTGCGGTGGCGGACAGCCCGTTAATTATCTTCATCAATGCCGGCGCGAAGCGCTTGTACCCAGGGATGAACGATGGCGAAGGTCACGGCTTGCCGCCCGCTCCCCAACATGCCTGGTTGATACGCACTCGCTCCGATAATCAAACAGCTCAAATGACCGGTGTGCACTCTCTCTCGCCCTTGGCACCAATGTTCATAGGCAATCGGATTGGAGTACACCAGGCCGAGCATCAGGAGTTGGTGTATTACTTCACGTCCTACTCTAGAACCTTCAACAAGGTGCGCTCCCATCGCCACCATACGCGCTACGACGTCACGCAATCGGAGCTCAAAGACGCGTGGCAGCAGCTCGGCGTGACGGAGTTCGTAATGATCCAGGAAGGGAATTTCGGAACCAGAGACCAGCTGGCACTGCAGGCTGGGTATTGGTGCAAGAACGCACCTCTGTGGGATGGATTCCTACGGCTCCCCTCCCCGCTGCATGCGGCGCGGCAGATTGCAGCAGATCACCCTGTGTCTGAGAAGCTGAGGAAGGGGCAGTTCTAAACCTTAGGCTCTGCACGAAATCCCTAGAAAACAAAACTCTGCTCCTTAAATGCCGAGGTTTTGTACATCCCCCGTCATCAACGGAAGGGAATTCTGTGATAGCAAAGCGTGTTTGAACTCTCAGACGAGACCAAGGGCGTGATCTCACACCTCTTTCTAGAAACCTATGGCCAGGGCTACCCCGACTGAACGACCGCCTGGTGCTTGATAGCGTGCTCTGGCCACTCAATTCAGGCGCTGCGTGGCGAAAAATAGCGAAGAAATATTTTGGACTGAGGCTAAGAAAGACACCGGTTGTTCGGAGCAGCCCGCTTCGGAGAAAGATGAGTTGGGGTCAGCCCATCTTTCTCCAGCGGCTACCTTAGTTCATCCTTCGGAGCCATGCTCGCCAAGCGAGTCAGAGATCCCTGTAGGAGGTGATTGAAGATCAGCAAATCTCATGTTGAAGATGAAGTCTTTCTCTTCAATTTCTGAGAAATCTTGGAAGCTCCAGCCTTGAACAGATTTGAAAAAGCTAAAACCCCAATACTGTGCGTATTCGGCTTCGCTGATGAAACTGGATTCCGCATCATTAAACGACGGAATAATGAAAACTATTTTCTGGAAAGTAAACTGAAACTCTCCGATTGCGAGTGGAAGTGCCGGATTGTTACTTGTGCGGCGATATATAGTCAGCTCCGCCCCTCTTGTAAAACTTGCGTATGAATGCAGTATCGCAATTTTAGGAAGATGCGTGACTTGGTGATTTCCGGAGACCCACGCAACCGTTTTCTCAAACCCTTTAAGGTTTTTAGTCTCCATAACGCTCAGAGCGAACTTTACGAGTGCCTTGTACACCTCTTGCAAACTAAGCTTTTCGTTAAATTTAAGCGGAAGATTTGCAGGTGGGCTGCCCTCGGGAGCACGCTCGCCCTCATCTAAAGTGTATGATATACAAAAGTCCAGCGTGGCAATTGTTTGAAGCGCGCCCGCTGACAAATGATGTCCACAAATTGGATCGGCATCTGTTGGCTCAGTAAGTTCAGAGGGATTAGCAGCCTCAATTAGCTTCTTTTTTTTGTCTTCAGACAAGTAGGTGATCTGGAAATTTTTACCTTTTATGGATGAAACAGTATTATCTTTATTCTTTACCTTAAACAATGTGCCGAGGCATCGCAAATAGGTATAAATATGCTTCTCGCAAGTTTCAGAAAAGAATCTGTTGCATGCATCACATTCCTCATTGAGGATGATGGTTTTATTCCCAAGCGCCTCTGAAATAGCATGAGCCTCTTGTTTGAAGGTAGTATTTACCTCCTGGGGAGATTGGCTGTTGGGCATTGGTCGCGTATTGCTGCAAAACCGGCATACGCGATTCTTTTTCAGAGGCTCTCCTATACTCGTCTTTTTATCAGTTATCCGACCGTCAATTTCAAAATTATCGAAGAACGGCCCAAGATTGTCTTTGAAGGCTTCTAGGGCTTTATCAGGATCTTGACCCTCATCCAGCGCCATGAGTTCGACAACTGCATAGAGTTTTGCGTCAGAAGGCAAACACTGCATGCCAGGAAGGAAGAAAAAGTGCTCTCCGTCTGGAATTTTTTCAATAAAACTTCTTACCCTATGAATCTTTGGGTCTACTTCTTTGTATAAATCAATAAAGATTCCAATCCTATCCCTCAGGCTTGGAGAGGATTTTTGCCGGCATGATATGCGCACCTGCTTATCAACAGGATCGACCGAGGTAGCAAAGCAGAGAGTGATATCTCGCATTAACTCTGAAAGGTCACCCTTTGAGTCGATGCACACTGAAAGTTCATGCTTTCCACGAAAAAGTAAAAATTGAAAGTTGTTCATAGAGTCCTTGCCATGTTATCCAATGTTGACGTGCGAGGCTTTTCACCGCTTTTTTATGACAGTATTGTCGTTGGCTCCAATCTTAAGTAGCACAAGCAATTGCTGAGTCAGACCGGACAGCACCGACTCGTGATCATGGCCACACACAATGGAGGATGTCTAGGCCCTGTACGAAAATAAATGACGCAAACACCGCATGGAAAAAGTAGATAAGACCAAGGCGGCATAGCTTTTCGCAAGCTTGTCGAAACGTGTCGCGATCCTGCGGTTCTCTTTTAGCCAGCCAATCACACGTTTGATGATATCGCGCTGCCGGCACTTGGGCCGACCAAACAACCTAGGCCTCGTCCGAGAGTTCGTAACGCTTTGCCATCTCAGGGTTCCTTTCCATGATAGCGAGGGGCTATACAAAATCCCAGCGTGCAAGGGGCCACGATTGAGTTAGGTTCTCGGGGTTTCGTACAAACATAATTGTACAAAGACCATGATAGACGCTGCTTGAGTTATGACGCGAGGACAGAGAACTCACGAGGCGGGGTCCTCATTGATGTCTTCACATGGATGGGCAAGTACAACGCTGACTACTTTTGAAAGAAAGGACACAAGCCAGATAACTAGGCAACCTGCTAATCTGTCGCTCTCCAAGCAGCTTGCGCACGTTTTAAGCCCTGAAGATACTTTATCTTATCCTTTAATCCAATCTGCAAACTTTTAACTTGCTCTTCCGTTATCCATTTCGCCCCTAGCTTTGCACCGCTGGCCTTTAAGCAAGTACTCAAATAATTTCTTTCATCCTCAGTCGGCGCCCGTCCAAGCATCTCGGCAGCTGCCATCTCAATTATTTCTGCCTCGCTAGCGGAGTAACCACCATAAGACCAAACATCTTCCGGGCGCAAGTAATCAAGCTCTACAATCACCTCACTTTCAGAGTTACTAAACTCATCGATGCCGTACTCAATGTTAGGCACTTGCGCCCTATGCTTTTGAACCGCTGCACGGAACTCTCCCGACGAGAACAATCTATAAATATTTAGAACCGTCCTTCCTCTATCTGGAAGGATCTTGAATATAACCCCTTGCCACCCGACAGGAGGGACACCCCCATCAAAAGCTTTGGCAAGAGCCGAATCTAGCGTCCAAGAGGATATTTTCTCGCTCAACGACTGCTCACCCAGGAGCTGCCAAATACTAGACTTTCCTAATGCGACACGACGAAAAACAGGGGCCTCCCGCATTCTGAATTCAACGGGGAGATTCGCAGCGGCCTTGTCTACGAGTGACGCGACATCGGCGCTCGGACTAAGCATCCATCTATTCACTGCCGTTACTAAATCAAGCGAAAAACACTCATCAATTTCCATATACACCATACTCGAAACGCATGATAACAATCAAAACCGAACTTCTCTAACCCTTAGAAATTTACTCCATAAACCCAACATCTAACTAGTGCAACGTAGGCGACAGGCGCAAGCCCGCTCATTCGACATGAGTACACCGCTAGCTTCAGACTTGTACCGAGAGATCACTTCCACGACAAGGTCGCAGAAGGTTGCTCGCTAGTAAAACTGTTCGTGATGGAAGTGCGTCCATAATGCCATCAAGGGCTCAATCGCGCCAAGATCCTAGCAAGGCTTTTTCTCATCAAGGCTCCAGCTTCTGACGCAGAAGGTAGCCTTCCCTGCCTGATCTCCCTCTGGACTCCAGCTTCAGATCTGCATCGACGGCTGGCCATTTGCTATATTTCACGATTCTATGAATTGGAGTGCATTAAGGAGAGACTCACCGCTATGGTCATTGCGGCTATTTCCCTGGCAGGTTGCGCTGGCCAGGTATGGAAAACCGCCGGCTCCACGGACGAATTCACCGACCAAACGACCCTTATGGTCACCGTGGGCGATTACACCAACGTCCCTCTGATCGTGACCAAACCGTTCAACTATTATCCCGTCGTACGAAAAGAAGGAGATGAAGTGTACGTTGGGCTCATGTCAGGTGGGCGCTTCAAGGTGCCTGTAGGCACGGTTCAACTCCGAATTGATCAGCATGAGGCGTGGACGATCAGCCCGCAGGAGGCGCCGGTCAGCCTGGTGCCTGAAGTACCGCAATACGCTTTAAACCTGCCATCTGAACAGGCGACCCTTGTGAAGGATGCTCAAGCACAAGCGATGACCAGCGCTGCGCAGACGATGAGCCCTTTCACAGTCACCGGCGGTGATAAGGCCAAGAAAATCATAAAGCAGATGTTAGCGGGCCGAGTTCTGAAATACCGAACTGTCGGCCTGAACCAAGCTGCCTCTACGACTGGGGAGGTGGTTATCGATGCCTCGTTTGCTCTGTCACTTAAACAAGCAGGGATCGACCCTTCAGCCTGGTAGCAACCTGCGCAGTGGCGTTGATCGCCGCCCTCCAAAAATGCCCCGGCACCCCGGACTACACCAGCGTTGGAGAATGATCACAACCCCATGCACTGCAGCGTCGCCTGCTTTATGGTGGTACGAGGGTAAATTATTGCGATCCACTTAATCGGAGTGCCCTGATCTAACTCATCTGGCAACGTGCGCAGCTGCGTCAGGTGCGGAAAGTTTTCAGCAGCGGATGTCAGTGCTGCCACAGCCGAAGACCAGTCACCTGCCCTCCTGTGACGCTCGGCCAATGCTAAAGCCATACAGGCTTCCACGTTCGAGGGCAACCGGACACCGTTGGCCTTGTATCGCTGCCCGTAATAGCGCTCCAGTTGGAGCTGGTGGACGTCGGGCGCCCATTCCGAATCGCTACCTATTAAGGCTTGGATAATCAGGGAGTCGATGCTCGGTTTGTTCAGCAGCTCCACCTCTCTGGGGGTGTGCGCTCTTCTAGCTGAATCGTGTCCTAGGTAGATGTTGGACAGCCACCAAAAGGCTAGGAACGGCACCTGCTGAGCTTCGTTCATCTGTGGCTGAATGCTCAGCCCCTTATCGATTACGTTACTCGGGCGGTAAAGTTTGCGATCGGGGTACTCCAACAAGCACTGGTCAAGCAGCTCGACCAAACCCTGGAAATATCGCCTCGACGCCTGCGCATCGAAGGCTGAAGGGTCATAAATCCAATGCTTGGGGTCGATCCTTAGCATCAGGAGATTGGGGTTGTCCCACTCGTAGTTGCAAGGCTCATGCTCGATCTTCGGAGACCTTCGGACAAACTCGATGAGCACTGCTCGTACCAGACGGAACAAGCCTTGGAACGTGAAGGTGAGCTTACCGTCGTCCTCATATGTCTCCCTATGGGTAGCAAAATGGAGGAATTCCTTGGTCAACGGCTTGAGCGTGTGAACGTAGCCCGAACGTACGCCGTAGAGGTTTTGTAGGGCCGCTTCCAGATCGCGTCGGCCTATTGGATGCTTCTGTGCATCGGCCTGTGCCGAGAAGTAGTCCGCCGGCAGGTGGGCCAGGATGAACTGAACAAATCTAAAGCCGAGGCGCGGATGTATCACTTCGAGCACAGCATCCCTGACCGTCTGGGAATCTTCCTCACTGACACCTTGGAGTGCCTCATCCACCCCCGCTCGTTTTTGATCCGGGATATCAGACCAATTCGGCTCGTGGCCATCGAACTTTTGAGCCAGCGACTCCAGGCACATCACTAAAAGTGTGTAGGCCAGATTGAGGTCGTCGCTCATTCGATGAACTGCAGCCACGTACGTTCGGATTGCCTGGATCACAGCGAGATAGGTAGAACGTGGCAAGTCGATCAACTGATCTGCAAAATGCTCGAATTCCTGTAGCTCCGCTTCAGTTACCCTGACTGACGCATCATAAAAGCGCCCCAGTCGTTCGCTGGGGCGACGGTCTCCAGGCCGGTGCCGCTGGTGCAGTAAACGCTCGGCAATGTGAACATCTGGTGAGCAAATCACCTGCAGGCTGAAAGAGGCTACATCCGCAAAGTCATCAATGTAGGCCCCCATCGAACGAGAAATGAGAACCCCTGGAGCTGGTTCCTCCGCCTCCATAAATTCAGTCATCTCATAACCCAGCGCAGCTGGGCTTCGGGATGATTCTAAATTGATCAAGGTTCCAATCCTGGTACTAAAACGATCGGTAACACCAAGATCAAGGTTGCTGAAAATCACGCCTTTGAGATCCTGCCGGCGTGGATTTTCGCGGTTCGTGAACAGCTTTCCGGTCGCAGCCTGTAGCATGAAACCCCCTACTGGATAACTATCTCACCTTCCACGACTTCAAAGTGGCGAAGCTCATCTTGCTCTGTCCACTTTTCACGGCCCTGCAAATGCTCTGAGGATGTCTAGCACCTGCTGATCAGACGACTTCGTTGATCTCCGCTTCCGCCGGCTCTTCGGCACTGGGTGTGACCAGGTCAAGACTGCCCTGCTCCTGGGTAGACAGTACCTTGGCCAGAAGCGTGTCTGTCGTGAGATTGTCGTACCTGTCCTCCAGGGTTTTCCGTAACCGCATCAGACGAAGGTTGGCGGTGCTCACCAGAGTGCCGTAGGTAGTAGCCCTCACCTGGCCATAGTTACGGGATTCATCACCCACTGTTTTGGACGTACTCACCCCGGCGGCGATCGACTGACCAACTACCCAAGCCGTGATGAACGGAGAGCCATTGACATAGCCTGATGCGGCGATGTCCTGGACATACCCGTCGGCCTGGTTGACCTCTTTACGATTGAGTTTGAAGCCGCCTTTCTTGAGCTCGATCAGTAGGATGTTTTGCATCTGGGCGACTGATGCATCCTGAGGGTCGAACTGTTCAATACCCACCAGCTGGGCAGTAGCCCGGTCTGGCAACACCACGATGTCAGGCCGTTTCCGATCGTTGATGAACAAAGCTTCCCCATCCCCCCAGAGCTGCTTCGCCACACTTTTCAGGGTCATGTTCGAGCAGTACTCCACTGACTCGAACTCTGGCCCGAACAACCAACGAGACCGCAGTATCAACGGATGCAGCGTGTGGAGTTCATCCGTCTCTGGATCCTCCGCCAGCCTGGTGATCGCCTCGATGACGCTGAGCCGGCCATCAATCTCATCCAGCACACGCAAGGCGTCCTTGACTGACCAATCGGCCAAGAGCGAGTCCAAGCCTTCAATGTCCGTCGCAGGCAGGTTGGCCAGCTTGTGAAGCAGCGATGCCCCGCTCTTGGATTTCTCAAGGTTGATCACGGCTTTCACCGCCGTGGCGAGAAACTCCGGGGACACCATAGGGTGAGCCTGGGCAACTGCCTTCGTGAAGGCAGTGACTTCGAGTTGAGCACCCTGCCCCAGCGATTTGAGCTCTGACCGATTCTGAACCAACGCATCTTCTGAAGCGGCTTCCACAACCTCAGCCGCCAACTCGTCCGCCACCTGGCCAATGCACTCTGCGGCAGCCTTGTACAGCTCCTCGACAGCGGGCGTTGACTGAAATCCTGTCCAGTCCTCAATCACATGCCTCTCAAAGCCCTGGGTGTCTACGATGACCTTGTAGCGTTTGGCGAACCTTGTGCGGCCATCGAAGTTTGCTACCTGGCCGATAACCCACGAGGGATTGCCAACGAGTCGGTGCTCAACCCAGAACGCCACACCTTGGTGGATAGAGGCATGGTTCTGCTGCGTGGAGTCAATGACGATGACTTTTGCTGTGCGCCCATCACTCAGCTTCAAAGTGTGCGAGCGAGCATGCTGCTCAAGCTTGGCGAGGGTCAGCGGTGTGCCATTGACTCGAATTTGGAAACTCGGGTCATGAATGAACCTTGCGGCCAGCACCGTGATGATTTCATCCACATCCGGCATCTTGCGGGTAACCGATACGGACAACCGTGTGCCCGAACCTTCCCGCTCACCAAACTCCTCGGAGCGCACCACAAAAGGACTGGGCCCGGATTCGGTACCCACGATGAAGGTGCTGAGCTTGCCATCGCGCCAGGTTTCTACCTGGTACTGGTCACCGAAGCAAAGAAGGCCATGCCGACCAACCCCGTTGCGACCATAGGCCTTCCTAGATTTGCCGTTCTTGCCCTTGGGAAACTCAACCTTGGAGCTCTGATGCTTGAGACGGTCATACCGAAGCGTCATCCAGCGTTTGCTGAACTGCTGAGCTGTCATTCCGTGACCGTCATCAACCACGGTCAGCGTCCCGCCTGGCTCAGTGGGTAAAATCAGGTCGACACTGCTCGCACCGGCATCCCAGGCATTGGCCACAAGCTCAGTGAGAGCCACCTGCGGTACGTGTGCGACGGGGCCCAACTCTCGGAGAAGATAGTCCTCCTCAAACAACGACAGATGACGGGTTTGGTCGGACATCGATTCCCTCCATGGATGGCTGCGCGCTGGCCAATTGCCAGACAGCAGCAGATGCGAGCAATCCTACCTGATTGGCTTGCTGAGCTAAATCCGGGAAGATCACTTTCCGAATACCCCGAAATCAGCGATCACGCGGTGCCGCACTCACCACTTAGCCTTTGTTTAGGTCAGGGGAAAAACACTGAGCTAGAGCCCCAAATCGGCGGCGAAATGCTCGTTACGATTCTGTTCGACCTGCTGCCCTGTCGCATCCGTGCTGGACTGCTTCAAAGCGCCGAGGCTCGAAGCTGCACGCTTCGCCGTCAACGCCTTACGCATCCAGTCCCCTGCAGAATCGAATTCTCTCATCATGGCAACGAACTCATCATCACTCAGTGCCATGGATTTGCGGTCTTGCTTCATGGCACCCCCCGGTGGCCTGGGTAGATCGGGTCAGCTAATTCACTGCGCCGCTCACGCTCCCAAATCTACACCAAAGAGGGCATCACGCAGAATCGGCGGCGCTGCATGTTTAATGACCAGCCGGCGCAGTAAGCACTGACTCAGGTGTGAACGAAGCCGAGAACGCATTTCGACGCACAGTTCCGACCGTCCGAAGTCGCCGTCAGGCCAGCATTCCAGCAGCGCCTCCCGCAAAATCGGAAGCGCTTCTTGCCCGGCGGTGCTGCAATACAGACGGGTCAATTCATCGAAGCCTGCACTGCGCTTGTAGCCTGATAATGCCTCCCCCAGAATTCCGCTTAGGGAATCCCCATAGACCTTCCAAGCCATCTCCCACATCAGCTTCTCGATATCACTGTTCAAATCAAAACCCCACAATCACTTCGTCACCGCACCATGCTGCTTTCAACCGCAGCCCAACCATTTTCCCAGTCCAAGGACGATCAATCATGCATGTGGAATTCGATCTCAACGGAAACGATCTAGAAGCCCTTCTAAGGCATTGTGAAGCTTTTAGACCTGACAGCGGCGACCCTCGGGAAGATCAGCGCCTGGCAGACGCGCTAGCGGCTCTGGAGGAAGCCCTGAGGGAGGCTAATGCATCACGATGATGCTCCGGGCTGACACAGAAGATCAATTTATCGATAACCAGAGCTAACGGTGCCCATCCCACTGGCTGAAAATGCCGGGGTGAGCTCAGCCAACATAGCCGGAGTTGGATGAGACGGGTGCAATTCCAGGCGGAGCGATTCACTCAAAAAAATGTGGGAATCGCGGTCATTTGTATTCAAAGCGTAAGCAGGGCCTACGGCCCTAAAGACCGATCTCCCTGAACGCCCCGCCTCGCCATTCGGCAAGGCAACCTAAGGGCGAAAAACCGAAAAGCAAAAACAGGTAAGCCAGGCCATCACGTCGCGTGTAGATCCTGCATCGGCAGTGGTGCCAACACCATTAAAATTCTTTTGCTCTCAAATAATTAAACTCCGTCTCGCAAAAAAAATTTCAAGAGGGGGGGGTGGCAAAAACGTCGCAAACAGACACGACACGTCGCAAATGAACATAATTGTCCGACAGTGTCCGGAAAGGGTGGCATTTTGGCAGCTTTCGGGCCCCCTGCCCCTTGCCCCACCAGGATGCCATTGCATGGCAACGAGATGTAATGGTTGGATGTCGTCAAGGACACGCCTCGCTAGGCGGTAACAGTCACGTTAAAAGTCTTCCAAAGGACAATTACTCCCGCCCCGGAGCCCATGTAGATGGACATGATGCGGTTCAACGATTTTTACCTTCGCCTGTATCGAGCCAACCATGAACAGGATGGCCAGGCCTTGCTGGAAGAGTTCTATGCGCTGTGGCGTGAAGCAGAAATGTCGGAGGTGGATGCTGAGGCGCTCCGAGAGGAAGCAAAAGGCTGCCTTCGCCGGATCGCGACCACTGACTTGTTTCTGTTGGCCGCCTGCTACTGGATAGGCACCAAGGGGCATTACAGGCTGAGCAAGGCACTGGCTCATGAGATCAGCGTTCATTACCTGCAATACCCCAAGCTGGAGCGATTCGCGCTAACCGGCGTAACTGAGCAATGCGCCACTACCGTTGCGCGCAGGCTGTGTGCTTTGGATGTTCCCGTAGCCGTGACTTTGGGTTGGGTGCTGAGCTTGAACGAAGACCTGCCACCAAGCCCGCTGATTTCGAGCAACACGGCCACGGTCATAGAGTTCCTTGCGGTCGAGCATCCGGCCACCTGCAAACGGCTTCTGGAAGAAGAGTCTTCACCGCTGACTGACTCGCCGCTCGCCCAAAACCTGACCGAGAGGCTTGCCTCCGAACTCCGTGAGCTGGAGGCCCTCCCCCACTTGGCCGAGCTTGAAATGTCGTCGGAAATGCGTCGAAGCCTTCGCTACCTGCGGCGGAATGAAAGTCGAGCGGTGACCGAGCAGGCGCGGGGGGATTCCTTCTTGGCCGATATGTTCATGGCATCGGAGCATTTCAAATACGCCAACAAAGTGGCGGTGGAGTACCAGAACGATCAGGACACCGTAGAGGCGATGATCCCCATGTTCAGCCACGAAATGAGTGTGGAATTGCCTCAGACCTGGACTGCAGATCCGCTCCTTTACGGCTATATGGTGCAACGGCTGTGGGAGGAACCTAGCCAATGAATATCCAACTGATTCTTTCGCATTACCTTTCGGGGCTTCGCGAACGTGATGAACTGGATGCACTCCTTCCAGATCTTCTCCAAGCAATGGGTCATTCAGTACAGAGCCGTGCACAGGTCGGTGTGAATCAAGGTGGCGTGGACATCATGTCTACCAAGCAGAATGACCAGGGAGAAACGGAAGTCTTCCTGTTCGTGATCAAGTTCGGGAATGTAAGCCGGAACGACTTCTACGGCACCCAGCAGGCAATCCTGCCATCCATCCGCCAGGCGTCGACCGAGTACGTTCGGAATCGGGTGCCAGAGCCTTTGAGGATGCTGGAAAAGCGGATCGTCCTGGTTTCCAACGGTGTCCTTAAGCAAGATGCGCAATCGGATTTTACCGCGCTGTCGAAAGACATAACGGAATTCTCACCGCTGTGCTCGCTGGAGTTCTGGGGCATGGATCAGTTGACCCCGTTCATCGAGCAGTACCTTTTTGACGACGCCCTGCTTCTCGATAAGGGAAAGTCTGACCTGAGAGCCGCGCTGGCCGGCCTGGAGGACACGCACGCGTCATTCTCTCGGTTCGTGCGGTTCGTCGATGACTGCATGAGCGCCCTGGAGGATGGGCCGGACGTCTCCGAGAGTTCGCGTCGGAGCCGCTTCCACAAACGAGCTGCTGCGGCAGCGATGGGGTGGGCGGTGCTGCTCGTTTGGGGTGAAAGCGAAGGCAACCAAAAGCCTGGCATCCTCGCAGGTGATTACCTCTTGCTGCGACTGTGGGGAGAGTCAATTACGCAGGGCCTGCAGGACGATGCCCAGTTCCTCAAGCGATTCAAAACGCTTGCCCAGCTCCATGCCGATGCTTTGGGCCGGTACTACGACCGCGTGATGCCGTCGCTTCTCAACCGTCGGAATGTTCTGCGGTACCGCCCCGACCAGGTGCTCTATATGGACTTGGTCTGCGACGAGCTTGGTCGCCTGGGCGCCACGCTGCTGTTGCTTCAGGCTCTGAAAGCCGAACCTGCAAAGGTGTTGGCTTTGCACATGTACCTGGGGTCTTTCATCTATGCGCACACCGGCTGCATGTTGCCGGTCTACGACGGCCAAGCCATCGATCTTTCGCTCGCCATGGCGGCGATTATGGCTACGGGAGATATCACTAGCACCCAAGTCATGTTGCGCGAGTGCATTGACCGTTTTGAGACGGCGCTGGAGCAGAACAGGATCATGCCGGTGGACACCGATGATCTCGAAGATGCTCTGGCCCTGCACTACGGAAAGGAAACTCAGAGGGAGCGATTCTTTCAGACTACGACGTTGGTGCCACTGCTGGGAACCATGGCCGCGCTGCTGGGGGATCAGGAAGCTCTTGATCAACTATCTACGGAGATTGTGCCGAAGCTGGAGCGAGTCACCATGGAGCGGTGGTTCCCGCAGCAAGCACTGCAGACGCTGACGAGTTCCAGGGCCTATGTGAATGCCGTTGGTGTATCACGCAGCCTGACCGGATTCCGGCAGACGCCGGCAGAAGAAGTCGATGCCTCACTGAAAATTCCGAGCCACGCCGCTGCCCCAGAGGACTTCGTTTGGCATAACACGCCCTGGGAAGTGCTGATTGCCATTTCGGCTAGGCTGCACCGCCACCCACTGCCCACGTGGTACCTCGCGAAGCTCGCCGGGGTAAAGCAAGCGCCATAACAGCTTTCCCCTGCTCGACCTGCTCACCTCGTCATGGACGACGAGGGCTCGCTCACTTCCTGGCACCACCATGCCGTCATCCAAAATATGGCTATGATTCAGAGCGGAGCGGCATCGGGCTGCTCAGCATTCAGGAACGCAGCGTATGGCAAGGATCCGTCGGCTTCAGATCGAGAACTTCCGTTCAATCCAACGCCTGGATTGGACTCCTGCCCCGGGATTCAATTGCCTGGTTGGCCCTGGCGACAGCGGGAAGTCCAGCATTCTCGACGCTATCGACCTCTGCTTGGGCGCCCGCCGCAACGCCCCCTTCGGCGACACTGATTTCTACCGGTTGGATGTTACCCGCCCGATCCTGATCACGGCGACCATAGGCGACCTGCCCGATGACCTGATCAATATGGATAGCTACGGTGATTTCCTACGGGGCTTCGACCCTGTCAATCGAGCCCTGGAAGACGAACCGCGCTTCGGTATTGAGACCGTCCTGACGTTACAACTTAAGGTAGAGAGTGACCTGGAGCCTCTCTGGCGGCTCTATTCTGAGCGTGCACACCAACAGGAGATTGAGCGCAACCTTGCATGGAAGGATCGCGCTCGCATCTCACCAGCTCGCATCGGCAGCTACGCCAATACCAATTTGTCATGGAGTCGCAACTCCATTCTCAATCGCCTCACTGATGATCGGCCTGCCCTGGGCGGTGCGTTGGCAGCGGCGGCGCGGGATGCCCGCAACAGCTTCGGCGTACAAGCCGGCGCGCAGCTTGAACAGCCACTTCAAATCGTCACGCAGACCGCCATACAGCTTGGGGTTCCGGTGGGCGCATTCACCCAGGCCTTACTGGATGCGCATTCTGTCTCAATTGGTGATGGCGCCATTGCCTTGCACAACGAGCAAGGTATTCCCCTGCGGTCATTGGGCTCGGGGTCATCTCGTCTACTCGTCGCTGGACTGCAGCGCCAAGCAGCCCAGACAGCGTCTATCGCTTTGGTTGACGAGGTGGAGTACGGGTTGGAACCGCACCGGTTGATCCGCTTCATGGATTCTCTTGGTGCCAAAAACAATCCTGAACCGCTGCAGGTGTTCCTGACTACCCACTCCCCAGTAGCCCTGCGAGAACTCTCAGGCCGTCAACTCTTCGTCGTTCGCTCTCTCGCCAATCACCATGAGGTACTCCAGGCCGGCGTCACCGATGACGTGCAAAGCACACTTCGAGCAGATCCTGAGGCATTTCTGGCCAGGCGCGTGGTGGTGTGCGAGGGAGCCAGCGAGGTGGGACTGATGCGTGGCCTGGATCAGTACTGGGGCACCTTGGGTTTTCCCTCTTTCCTGGCCCTCGGTGGAGCATATGTCAACGTCAATGGGGGCAGTCCCGACAGGGCCTACCAGCGCGGCTCCGCACTGCTAAGCCTTGGCTATCAAGTGCTCGTCATTATCGACGCAGACAAGCCCGCGACCCCTGAAGTCCGGAACGCTTTCCTGGCTGCAGGTGGGCAGTCTGCGACTTGGGGACAGCAGAGAGCTCTAGAAGATGAGCTGTTCGCAAGCTTGCCGCATCATGCAGTTGATCGGCTGATTACCCTGGCGATTGAAGTGCGGGATCGTGACCTGGTGGATAGCCACATTCGCGATCGCTCTCAGAATGCATTGAATCTTGAGGCGATCCAAGGATTTCGGGAGCAAGGTGTTCCCTACGCTCCACCTACGCTAACCTCATTGGGCCAGGCGTCTCGCATTCGCAATAATGGTTGGTTCAAGTCAGTGACAACGTACGAGTTCATTGCCAAGAACATCATCGGCCCTGAACTGAACGCTTCCCACCAAAGCCTTCAAGCGACCATCAATTTGATCAGGGGCTGGATACATGCCACCTGAGATCGCATTGTTCGATTTTCCTAGGGGATCAGTCACCGCGCCGGCGGGCTGCGGCAAGACCCAGCTGATCACAGATACCTTGGCTCAGCACAACGGCCCCAAACCCATTCTGATCCTCACACATACCAACGCCGGAGTTACAGCCCTCCGCGCACGGATGGCTCGGGCCAGAGTAGCACCGACCTCATTTCGAATAGCCACTCTTGATGGCTTTACCATGAAACTCATCAGCAGGTTTCCAGGCAGAAGTGGGCACAATCCTGCAATCATGCAGCTGGCCAATCGAACCACTGACTACCCGGCCATCCGCTCAGCTGCCCTCGGACTACTGAGGGCGAGACATCTTGATCAGGTATTGCGGTCGACCTATTCGCATGTGCTGGTCGACGAATACCAAGATTGCAACCAGGTGCAGCACGCCATCATCACCTGCTTGGCCGGCACGTTGCCGACGTATGTCTTGGGCGACCCAATGCAGTCGATTTTCGACTTCGCCCAGAACAGGTTAGTCGACTGGAATACCGAGGTTCTTCCGGAGTTCCCCGCGATAGGAGCGCTGGCCACACCATGGCGATGGCGGCTCGCAGGTGCGGAGAATTTAGGGCTGTGGCTGCTGCACGTCCGGCAGCAACTGCAAGCTGGTCAGCCCGTTGATCTCGCTGCAGCGCCACCTGAAGTTGAATGTGTGCGGATCCAGGCAGCGACAGCTGATGCGCAGCGGCGAGCTGCTGCTATGACACCTCTGCACCAAGGAGAGACTGCGCTTATCATCGGCGACTCAAGAAACGCCAGTGGCCGACAGCGCCTGACAAGCCAAACACCCGGTGCAACCACGGTTGAGGTTGTTGATCTGCCCGACCTCATCACCTTCGCTCAGCACTTCCAACTGACCGGGCCGATGGCACTGACTCAAATAGCGAACTTCGCCGGGAGTGTCATGACCGGAGTCGGCGTGAACCCCTTCCTTGCACGAGTCGAGACTATTCGCAGCGCTCGCAACCGCATCCCGCCCACGGTCGCAGAGTCCGTAGCCGTAAACTTCCTCGTAGAGCCAACCTATCCAAGGGTGATAGACCTCTTGCAGCGACTTTCCGAGCAGCAGGATTGTCGCGTGTACCGGCCTGAGATCCTTCGCTGCTGTATCGCCGCGCTACGGATTGCAGCCTCTAGAACCCACTCATTCCATGAAGCCGCCATCCAGATCCGAGAGCGCAACCGACTCCAGGGTCGATCCCTTTCTCGCAGGGCAGTCGGCAGCACGTTGCTGCTGAAGGGCCTAGAAGCGGATGTAGCGGTGATTTTGGAGCCTGAGGAAATGAATGCCAGGAATCTCTACGTTGCCATGACGAGAGGCGCTAGAAGGCTCGTCATCTGCAGCCAGAACCAATTCCTCGGACACCGGAGGTAGATCACAGTAGAAGATGCTCAATCGAGGCCTGAAGCGCCTCGGCGTTTGGGATGATGTCGAAGGATCAGTGTGGCGCATAACCAGCACGGGCCAGGCCACTCTGCAGCTTTGCGACAGCAGCCCAGATTAGATGGGCTTCGTAATCATTCATTGCGCACTCACGCACCTCACTCCAACTGAGCCGTTTAAAGAACTGGGCTAATGCCACAGTTTCCTCGTGGCTCATTTCGGCATCCGCCTGGCGGCCCTCGACCTCGAAAGTCAGGGTGACATCTTTGTGCTGGGACAGCTTACTCATAAGGGGCTCCATTTTTGCCTAGGGCCAGTTTGGCGAGGTTAGACAACGAGTTTGTTCAATAGCTTAATTAGCCACTTCCAAAGCGCGTTGGCCACAGGTGTCTGTAAGGGAGAGTATCAAGCCCTCATCACTGATGAGGCTGCAGGAATCCAATGCAGACGCCATGATTAATTCGCACGAGCATAAGTACCAGACGGCCTATTCCTCTTCTTCTGAAGTGGGTGTGATGAAATACCCGCCACCCCATATTCTACCCGCGTAGGCCGGATCATCATCGGGCGAATACGACACCTTCACACTGAAATAACTGCTCTGTACGCCATATTTCTCTCGCAGCTGCTCCGATAGCGCTAATACGGCTTCTTGGCGCTCACGCAGATCCCGCCCCCTATCAAGCTCATCCAAAGATGCAAGATAGCGCCCTTTCTTGTTTGGTTTGACTCGACCTGCCTGCACTAACTTCCTGACATATGGGTGGCTGTTGTCTTCGAACCAGAGCCAGCAGCCTCCCCACTCTCGTTTAACTGTCTTGGCAGTCGAGCCCTCAAGCCTGATGACGCGGGTAGAGAAATCAATTGCAGCCAGGCCTGCCTTGAACGCCGGGACAGTCCTACAGGATTTGAAATCGAAGCAAGCCTTGCTGAAAACCGCTTGCATCTCAACCTCGCTGAGACCATCAATACACGAGGGCAGTTGGTCGCAAACGAGGATGTGATCGAAGTGTGCTTCGGATACGAGGCCCCGGTCGATCAAGGTCAGTACGTCGTACTGAAGCCTACGGGCTGTTGCCAAATCGGGCACCACGATGCCCATCCCCGACCATTTTTTCTGGGTGAGCTTCAGCCCAGGGATGACGTTGTCGTCGAAACCACTGTCCTCGATTTTCTTGATGTTGCGAAGGTAGTTTCTGGGATACCGCCACCGCCATTCAGGCAACGAGGTGCACTGGTTCGCAGGCGACTGGTCACAGAGGTACCGGTACCGGTTGTCAGCATCATCCTGCTTCAGGTCATCAAGCCAAGTCCCATCCAGCAGGCTAGCCTGTCCATTCGACCACTGGACAACCGGTTGAATGCCGCCTTTCAGCGCAACCTTCATGGGTAGCGTGATTGCGTACTGCGTGACCGCACCATTCTGCGGAGTGAAGCCATCGCGCACGGCGATGAGATCAGCCAGGTTGAACGTTGTGAAACACAAAGCGGGGTGCTGGCCTTGGATCGTTCTCATACCCTCGCGCACACCGAAGGTGGGCCAGAGATGGTGCATCCGCATAGCTAGCCTGAGCAGAAGCCCAGCCGACCACTCGTAATCATCGGACTGACAGTAAAAGGGAAATGATTCAGGGATGAACTCAGGGCATGATGCGTCAAGAAGATTAACCGTGCGAAAGTAATGGGCTATACGAGGTACTGAACATCCACCACTTTTCCTCCTCGGCATTTCGGCTCCCCCTACTCGATAAAGTCTGATCGACTCAGCAACTCATAAAATCGCACAACTCAAAATTAACAATGACAACCATAGACACAACTTTAAAACAATGCAAGCGGCTCAGATATTTTATGAGCACACCACAAAGCGCCATAAAGACTTTATTGCTACACAAGCAATAAATAGTCAAATCAAATATTGCAGCTCAAGAAGCCCTTGCAGAGGAAGCCGTTGATCAAACACGCACCAGAATCAGCATATATTGAATACACCAATCGACAACCCACTGAATTCTCTAGTCACTTTAACTCACCCTCACCACTACTAATAACAACTTCGCTAACACTGCAGAGTAAAGTCGGATACCCAAAGAATTGATTGATTTTCAATATCTCTAACACGCAATGAGATTTTCTAATGAAATCCCTCATTGATCACTTGCCACCCGTTTGCTTCAATAAACAAGCGAGGCCATTACGTGACAACGATACGCAGTCATCATCCTTTCAACTCACTTTGCGCAGCCTGGTCGGCCCGCGTAGGTACGTACCAGTCAACGAAACTATATTTTCGATTTTGCGGATCATGGGGCAGTTGAACCGAAAATCTAAGCCATAGCTTAGTTTTTAGTGAGCGTTTTTAAGGATATCCATGCTCCATCTGAGCCAGTACCCCCATCACCCGCTCCAAGGTCTTCTGATCTTTCACGAATTCGATTGCTGACATGCCATCAGGCGTCGATAGCCGCACCGCTGCTTTGGCCGTTCGCCGGACGCTTATCTGGTTGTCGCGATTGAGCATGGTCAATTCATCCGTGCGAACCGCCAGGGTGTGTTGAGGCTGCTGCAGGTTGGGCTGCAGTTGCTGCAGCTGTCCATAGTGACGACGCCGTGCTTGTCTACGTTGCCCTCTGATCGCCGGTGCTTCCAAGGGCCAGGGCCTTCGAAAGCTGGATCGATGGTGAAATCAGACCTACGTCGGATGGAAGGATTTGAAATCTGATACGTCGATCCCACGCCCTCCTTCGGTGGCCTTGCTGCCTGCAGCCCAAACGAGATCGATCGTGATCCTTAGGCCTGAGCCTGCGACTTCATCTTGATGATCTCTGCCTCTGCTGCGCGCAATTCGGCAGTCACGCCCGACCACATCACCACTAAGGTCGAGATTTTCTCCCGGCTTGCCTGCAACTCCCCTCCCAGCTCGTCAAGCTCGCTTTCGAGCAGATGGCAACGCTGTTCGAGGAGCTCTTCACGACTGAAGAAGGGTTCGAGTGATGTGTCATCGACGTGACGATTCATGCCATGTGCCCTAGATACGAGTGGAGTACAAATGTTCTCCTATGAGAATAATTCTGATAGCTGTATATTTCAACAGTACTGCCCAGCCGCCCGCTCGATGGCCTCGGCTTTGCCGAAAGCTGGAACGCGAAGCCCAACGCTGTCCGGGTGGCCCAGATAATGCCAAGCCGTGACGGCCTGGTTCGATTGTCAGTGGAAAGGGGATGCCAGGGTCATGCGTAATGGCGTCTCGATGCGAGGAGAGCTTCATGGCACTGAAATCGTCTTTCGCTGTCGTGCTGCGCGCGCTACGCAGCAAACGGAACATATCGCAGCGTGATTTTTCGGATACGACCAGTAGGACGTATTTGTCCAAGCTGGAAAGCGGAAAGTCCAGTATCACCCTGGACAAGCTGGAGCAGCTCAGCGAGCGGCTCGACCTGACCCCGCTGGCACTACTCGCTTTGACGGTGAGTGAGGCTACAGGCGAATCCGCAGTCAGCCTCGTAGCCAATCTAGATCATGAGATTCGCGCGTTAGCGCGCGATGGTGGTTTACCGGGCTTGAATGCGCTGAAGGCCGCCCCTGGCCCTGCTATTCCTTCACCCGCTGTGCGGCGCACCTCTGGCCAACCTCCTCGCCACACTCAAGCAGTAGAAGCAGGACAAAGAGAGTTGCTCTTCTGAGGCTGGCTTTGATGCGAGATCTGGAGCTTAACAGCAGAAGGACTGGTTACGGCTCACTGAACCAATGGTCGATTCGGGCTAATGGAAGCCAGCAGAAATCATACTCCCAGATTGGTCAACCAACCGCTGGTTAGGGTGCCGGCCCAATGTCTTGACCCTCAAGGTCAGTCGGGGCGTTTGAGGGATCCCCCGCTGGAACTGGACTGATCCAATTCCTGGCCTGCTCCAGGTATTCCAAGACCCCAATCTGAAGGCTGCCTCGGAATCCATCAATGGCGGACTCATACTCCAGGAAGTCGACAGCGGTATCATCGATCTTTGATCGCCAATTGCTGAAAACGTGCTTAGGCTCATAGTCATCGCTGACTGGGTGTTGCTTGTAATTGTCAACGAGCAGTCGCACCTTGTCGGTGAGTACCAACCATTGAAGGGCGCGCTCAGAACTGATCGATGATGCAATCGCCAGGGTGGCCGAAAAGTCGGCATACCTTGAGTGGGCTGTAAATAGCGCACATTTCAACTTCCCGAAATTTGGGTTATCTCCATCAACTTCTGCGATCAGCCGGTCAAGATGACTGATGGTTAGAAGGCTCAAATCCGCTTGAGTGATCTCCATCGTGTGGCCGAACCAATGAGCTTTTGCATAGGAATCGACGATTGAGGCAACCAGGCGGTTCAAAACCTCCATCTGGTGTTTTTCCTTTCTCAACCGGGGGATCACATCGACCACGACGTAGAAAAAATATGCCGCGACCAATCCTGTCAGAAGATCTCCAATGACGTCTTCAAAAGCCTTTGACCTCAGTACGAGCACGATGCTGGGCCACTCGGTGACCATATAGTCAGTAGCGGGGAATTTCACTTTGACCGCCAGGAGGCAGGCTAGCGCTGCGCAGGCCGAGGCGCATAGCTTTCGTTCAAATCTATCCTTTAGAAATTCCCACATATCCCTCTCCCATGAAAAAGGGCCCCGCAGGGCCCTAATTTGCACTCAAAAAAGACTTACTGAGCGAGCCAGCTCTCAACTTCCTCAGCACCGTACTCGCTCTTCCACTCTTTCAGAGTTTTATGGTTTCCGCCCTTGGTCTCGACGGTTTCACCTGAGTGAGGATTTTTGTAGACCTTCAGCTGGCGGGGCTTGCGGCTAGTTTTCTCTACTATGGCAGCACTCGCGCCCCGGCGATTGGCGGCCTGTGGGTCGAGAATGGCAATGATGTCGCGCAGGCTGCAGCCGTACTCATTGAGCAAGTCGCGAAGCTTTTTCTCGAACTCGATTTCGCGCTTAAGGCCATCGTCGTTCTTCAGATTTTCCAATTCAGCGAGCTGTGCTGCGAGCTGCTGTTCAAGTGCGCGAAACTCGGCAAGTCTGGACATTTGGTTTCCTTATGTTGGCTCGGCTCGTTTGGAGCGTCATGTCGTAGCTCATTAGCTTACACGAGTATACGGTAACAGTAGAAGACATGATGCTCAGATGTGCAACCAGGCGTGGAGGTTGATACGCAGCCAAGGGCGAATGTGCCTCAGGAGAACTTTATCCCATGTCTACTGGATCATGACAGGCTAGTCATACCCTGCCCTTCGATGGCAGCTTTTTTCTTTCGCAGCCGGCAGCAGGTTGCCAAGAAGGAAAATCAGAACGGCATAGGGGTGTCGTCAAGCGATTGCCCCTCTTCCATGGGACTTCTCAGTGCTGTCCATAGAATGGCGGATCAGGTTCCGTGGGTATTCAGGAAAGGCTTCGATGGGTAAACAGCGGCCTTTCCTGATCGGCAACTATAAGCCTGAAACCAAACGAATCAATCAGAGCAAGACTTATCGCGCACATCCTCTAATTTTTCCACCCCCTCCCTAAAAGCCGCAACTCTGTTTCGCCGAGTGCTCTTCAACCACCGCTCTAGCAAGAGCGATGGCTTTGAGCACTTAATAGCAACTATCTAATTAGAGCAGCATTCATGCGTGCGCAAAGGCGAACCCCTTACTCATCGAGCGCTTGCTTAACATTTCCAGAACCTGCAGCTTTAACTTTCTTTTTAATGCGCGAAGCAAACCGAACCAACGGGTCTTTATCGACTGATTTACCCTGATGAATATTGTCAAGACCGCGAACCACCAGATAAATCCCGCCAGCGAGCACTGCAAAATAAAACTCCAAGCTCTCTGGCACATTACCCTTCTCAACAAACGCTCTATAAAAAGCAAAATAAATCCCCGCCGTAACCTCTGTAAAACCATAAGTAGCCCTCCATTTAAGCCGCATACAGAAAAACACACCACCAACAACCAAGGTGGCAATTCCAACTAGCCAAGAAAACAGCCAAATATTCGCAGTTTTCACCCAGAGCACAGTGAGCACACCTTTAGCACACAACACTACGCCATAGAAAATAAAGAAGAAGCCGAATCCATAAAACAAGCTTGCAGCAATACTTTTAATGCCCGGCCACTCCAGCCAACTGCTTTTTGGCTCTTTAGTGGCATAGGCAGAGTAACCAATTATGCCGATACTGAGTGAAATCGCCATAATCAAGGACGCTACCGATGCTTTAAAGATCTCATGTACCAACATCGGATATCTGAAGTAAGCCAAGACAGCCAGCCCCAAAACACCCCCAATGACGCACCCAATTATAATCATCCACCGTTTGTTTTTTTCGCCGCTTGTTTCGACACTGTTCTTCATGATGCTATCAAATCCCTCTGACTATGGCGTGAGCATGATCTCCATGTAGCATCGTAACAGAGGCGACGGATTTTGGATGCTCAATTAAGTGCCAAAGTGCGCGCCCACATCGCGAGCCCCATGAGGCAAGCTCAATGGTCACCTCCATTTTTTTAAGCACTCCCTTATTGCACGGATGGTACTGTCACATGCCCAAAACCATGCGGTCGCTCGGCTTGCGCCTGGCATCGCAGGCTTCTTCATTGCCGAACGTACAGAGGCTCTTCAGTGACAGATCTCAGCACTCCAAATTACTCCCTGATCGAGACCATGCGGCTCGATGAGGATGGCCAGATCAAACTCAAGAAGAGACACCTTGAGCGGCTAGGAAAGAGCGCCAAGGAGTTGAGTTTTTCCTATGACCCTACCAAGGTGGCAGCAGAACTGGAGAAAGTCATCGCTGCATGCCGGGCCGAGTTCGAGGATGAGTCTTGGAGGATTCCGCCGCTCACCTCGTGCCATGGTGATTACCTTGGCCGTCATCGCGTTCGCCAACAGTGCGTACTACCTGATCCTGGCCTACCTGCCCTCATACCTCCAGACCGAACTGAAGATGTCCAGCGACTCCGCATTGCTGCTTTCGGTTCTGGTGATGGGTTCGATGATGATCGCGGTGCCGTTCTTTGGCCGCCTGGGTGATCGCTATGGGCGCCGGCCACTGCTTGCTGCATCAGCTGCCCTGTATCTGCTTCTGGCTGTGCAGGTGGTCTCATTGCTCAACTCGGGCAACGAAACCACGGTTTACCTGACCGCCATCCTTGCAGGCCTGGCACTCGCGCCCTACGCCGCCTCCAGTTGCGCCGCACTGACCATTCTGTTCCCGCGCTCCAGTCGCTTCACTGCGTTCACCTTGGCCTACAACGTCTCGACAGCGCTGTTCGGTGGTTCCATCGCGTTTAACGTCTGATAGGCCTGGGCCAGCAAGCGTGCTGCCCAGGTACATGCAGCCTGGACACCGATCCGATTTTTGCGCCCTCCTATCCCCGGGGTGTACTTCGCGTGGAAAGGCTCCGTGTCACCAAAATTCTCGAATGTGCGATCGCCTAAGTGAGCGCAGAGCAGCACCATCACTAGCGAGTTCTGTGGAATCACAATCCCCATATCAAACGCGGTCGCCGAGGCAAGAGCAAACCAGGATTAATTGCATACGAGTGCACGCTGGGCGAAAATGGCCTTTAGCCACCACGCCTAATGGATGCCGGTATGGAATACGACGAAAACGCAATCAATATAAAACTGCAAGCAGAAGCCCTTCTTGATCTAGCTTATTACTTTCCAAGCATACCCAGGTCGGATTTCCCATTGGCTCTGCTGTTGAACTACGCCACCTTTATTACGATCGAGGATTCAAAAGAAAAGGATCTACATGATCTACTTGCCCAGATCGGTAATCTAGCAAATCTGAACGATTACGAGAAATGGGAACCAAGCGTTCAACTCATTGATCACATCATCAATACAGACAGAAAGAAAAAGAACAGGGCATCACGCTTAAGCGTTATCAATTACCTGATAGATCATGTCATTACAAACTCACACAACATCCATTCATCCTACCCAGACATTTTGTCAATTTTATCATCAGGCATTCACAACGACTTCGAAAGTGCACGTTTCATCGACTTAATCCCCACAACCGCGAGCACTTCGTTCAACGATCCCAAGGCGACACTCTCCAATCGGATCTTGTTAGGTTCGCCAGCAACTGAACTTGACCATTATTTGCTGCAATTGAAATTCAAGCTCAACAAGCTACCACGACCTACCATTGAATATAAAACCATAGGAAGCATACGCTTAAGCGATGCATCAATACTCATCGCCCCAACCACAACCCAAACTGAATCATCAACACCAACCTTGCTTGTGGATATTATCAAAAAACTTGGCGAAATCAACCCACCTCCCTGCCGACTGCTAATAGCAACCCCGGATCAGCAAGGCGCAAAATCGAACAAAGAAAAGTTACTGAAAAACGTCTTCGGCAATAGACATAGCATTGAAGCCGTAATAAATTTCAGTAGTGCAGAGCAAGGAAAAAAAGGGATCGAGCACTCGCTAATTGTTGTCAAAATTCAGCCCAAAGACAATGACACTACGGTCTACATCGATGTTTCCACATCCAACAAGGCCATTGCCAATCTCAGCCCTGAGAACAGGGCCATCCTGGGAGCTAGTATATATCGTCTCTATCAAGGCCAGCACCCTGCCAAAATCTTCGTTCCAGAGGAAGTGGAAAGTTTCCTGAAGGCGCAGTTCTCCCGGGGCTACAGAGATGTCAAAAATGTTTGCGTTGCCGTGCTGAACAATCCTGACAAGTTAGTGCAAACCCACTCGATCAGGCAATTTATCCGACGACATCAAGATTCAGCCGATACAGTATCAAGTGTTGCGGATCTTTCGGAAATCTTGCAGATTTTACATCACGGGAAACCTCCGTCCTGCATTTTTATCATCGGCAACAATGGTGCTGGGAAAAGCCTCTTGTTACGCGACTTGATTACGCGACTTGGAGAGCAAAACATCACGACAGCTGGTATTTCAACCACCATCCATGACCGGTTCCCATTTAGCGAGGCCACCCTACGTCATCGTAATTTTATCTATAAAGGCGCCCGTACCTCCTCACGCAGCATCATGCTTTCGAATTTACACGAGGATGCAAGTCAGCAAACTGCCAACATATTCAGAGATCAGCATAAGCTAGACGCTATGGTGGAATGTTTTGAGAGCTTAGGGTACGCACCACGATTCTATCTCATCAAGAAAGCGGCGACGGTCACCGAGGATACAGCTGCAGATGAGCAGTTCATACAGCTGGATCTGACCGTCAAGCACAACAAATTTCCTCCAAATATAAGTGAGTATGAGTTCGGACTTGTTCGAGCTGGCTCAAAGGAAAAAGTTCGCCCATATTCTGCATTGAGTTCGGGAGAGCAGAATATCACCCACCTCCTTCTTAGAATTATCACAAATGAACAAGCTGGACGGGTTTTCCTGGTTGATGAACCTGAAGTCAGTTTGCACCTGCAGTGGCAGCAGAGCTTACCAAGAGTGTTCGGCATTCTGTCGAGACGATTCCATATATCCTTTGTGGTTGCCACTCACTCTCCCACAGTGATCACCAATGCAAGTGACCCATTAATGCATTGCTTTCAACTGAGCAAGGGTGAGCTCAGACCTTTGAATGAGGAGGAGCGCTTCTCAGTTGAGTCGATCATTCTTGAAGGATTTGATACTTACACCCCTAATAATAGGGGCGTCCATGAAAAGTGTGCAAAGCTTGTAGCTCAAACCATTTCAAACCGAAATACGCCGAATGGGCCTGATTCAAAGTCTGCTCTGAAAGAGCTAAAAATCCTTCAAAAACTTGTAAAGACCACGGGCGGCAACTCCAGCGGCGCCTCGGGCGACCTTGAATTGATAAGGAAAGCACACACAGCCATTAGCCTACTACTTCGGGATGAGATCGAGATCGCTTAGGAAATGCAACGGACATGAAAGACTACTTCATCATCGACCAGGCAGAAATGGATCGTTGCCTATCAAGGTACGAAGCAAACTGCCATAAGACTATAAAACAACGCAGGCGCACCTTTCTTATCCTTGCCGCTTTTGAGAGAGCAGCGCTTGATAGGTTTGAACGAATCCAGAAAGGAGAAGACTTACCGAAGGTTGACCTATGGAAAAACCTCTCCAACCTCAAACCCAAGGAAGGAACAACTTACCGCCCAAAAGGCGGAGACATCAAGTCGGCATTCCGCTCATTTCTCGCCACAGAGCAAGGCAACTATTGCTGTTACTGCCAGCGATGGCTGCTCAATAACGGCAACGCAAAACCGATTGAGCATATTCTTCCACGAGAGTCGTTTCAACAGTACGCGTTTAATTTCTGGAACCTGGCTGTAGCGTGTGTCGATTGCAATAGCATTAAAAAAGCGAAGGTCTGGTGTGACAACGGCAAGAGGAATCAGAAAGCGTACCCTGCTCCTTCTTCATTCACGGAAATGTATCACCCACGCTTTCATCGATTCAAAGACCACGTCCGTTTCATCCGCGTACAGACCAACGACCACAGTATTACCCTTTACCGAGGGATCACTCCACAAGGTAAAAAATTATGTGCAGATCTCCTTAAAAGCATCGCTGCGAAGGAGATATTGGTCAACGGCAACGTCAATCTGAAACACTCTCTAGAGGTAATCAACCAGTTCGAAACGCAGGATGGGTCGGAACTGGAGAAAGCCATGAATAATCTACAGGCTGCGTTTTCTAAATCAGCTATGAAGGTGCTCAATCGCTAGGAGATCGGAGGTCATGCTTTTGACCTCCTTTTTCTTATTGAATGACTGAGTACATCACTGCATTGCGGCTCTCTTGCAAACCTGGCTTAGATTGCAAGCGCAAGGGATAATGCTGCTCCTGGGCCACAGCACGCAGTAAATCATCCATGGCCTTCGACACAGCGCCGAGTCCATCAAACTTGTTTTCCGCATCAAAAATCGCACGGGAACCGTCTGGAACACGCAACCGCCTGGCCTCGTCCTTGTTCATCCATAGGTGATCCAGGAAGCGTTGAGTTTCCGCCAAGATTGCAAGCTCATACACTCGGCCCGCAGTCAGGTTAGTGGTGTTGGCGTGGTACATAATTGAGGCGAGGTCGAAGCTGGACAGGTTTATTTTAGTTCCCTCCGCTTCCAGCTCCGCCTTGATGTTCTTGCACAACCTGATCGACTTCCTCAATCCGCCGTACGTGGCGTCGCACCGATCAGTGATTTTTTTGATGTGCAGGAACGGCCAATTGTCGATCGTGGTCATCTTCTGCGCATCCAGGATCGTGATAGCTCGATCATGCTTTTGCCCTGAAGATTGGTACGCAGCAGTGTCGTACCAATGCGACGGAACAACGTCGACAGGTCGAGCAAGCGAAGCGCCGTAGATTTTGACCGCTTTAGGGCTCTTGGAATCTACAGTGGCAGCAGGGAACGCTGCACGTAGAGCCCGATCAACATCCGAGCGCAAAGCACTCAGCACACTCACCGAGGTTCGCCCAGGGGCAGCGGGCGTGTAATGGCCAGCTCTGCTCTTGATGCCATTGGTGTCGTAAATGAAGAAGCTGGTATCCAAAACCAGCAGGTCGACGTCGCTCACACCTCGGATGTGCACATTGAGCGGCACCGAGCCCTGCAGCTCGAACTGGACGCTTGGACTCAAACGCTTTTCAAGCTGGTTGCAAACACGCTCCGCAGTTTCAAGACTGATCTGCGTGTAGGTTGGGTCAACCTCCTGCATCGCTCCAAGCGCGAAGGTGGTGTACGGCATGTCTCTAGCACGAGACTCCCACGCCTCCTGGTTGCGGCTTCGATTGACGATGAAATCCTTAGCATCCTGGGTGACCACAGCTGCCCGATCAAGGCCCGAACGCCGCGAACGCAGCCGGCTGATTCTGTCGTTAACTCCGTTGCTCATTCTTCTTTCTCAGCTCCATTCGTCCGTAGGTAGGCCGCCCATAGCCGTTGAAGTAGTCGCCCGAGGCGGTATCCAGTGTCTTTGAGAACAGTAAATTTGCGCTGCCTTGATGCCCCCTGAGGATGGGCTCTCCCGGCCTAGGATCATTTTTGTAGTTGTAGAGGAGCGTGAAGCCCTCAGCCTCGTCAAACACCAAGGCTGCGGTGATGCTGTGCGAGGAGGACTGAGCAGTTTTCAAGCGAACCCGAATTTTGTCCCAAGTCTGGGTAATGTGCACAACCGCTTCCCAGGTAAAACGGACATTGCCTTCGTCGTCTAGCGAGGTGCCGGTGCAGGCCCACTCCCCCGAGAGATCAGGCACTTTGAGAAATTTGACTATCCACGGCCATTTCCACACTGCCTGGCTGAACGCAGCGTACAAGACCGTGAACACGACACCCGCACCGATGAGTGACATCACAGTGGGAGGAAGATTGACGGGTAAATTGAAATGCTTCGCGAGATCCACGAGCGTTAGCACGGTAAACACCAATGCCGCAGATACACCACTCGCCAGCAGCGTGATGTAGCGGCCAATCACCGCTCGATTTATACCACCGAGCAGGCTGTACTCATGATCATGCACCATGGCTCGACCATCCAGTAGAAAGTAATGATGCGTGGACGACACAAGACCAGTCGCACCAACAAGACCTTGATGAGCCTTGAAGTGGTGTCTCCGTCTGAATTCCCATCAAATGCCTTGACACCCCTCAACGACAGCGATCGCTGAAGAAGGAGGTTTCGACGCTATTCTACCCGACCCGAAGGGCGATGGGATCCAAAAGAAATCGCGTTGGGTGCCGCCGCCGGCTTAGGCGATTCCATGATTCAGGAAGCTATAGGTTCGATCATGGAAACGCCGCACCATGGGTGGTGCAGGCGTGAAGTCGGTACTTGGTGTGGTGACACAAGATGGCGCCTGTGGCTCTTCGCGCCAACTAGAGCGCTTTGGAAGGGGCATCATTGGTGATGGTCTGAACAAACGTGATCAAATCCCTGTAAGGCCCCGCTCCGTTACGATCCAGGTGATAACCCGAGATCCCAAAGGCACGCGGCCCGTGTTCGTCACACCGCCTTGAATCCCCGATCATCAGCACCCGCTCTGATTCCACCTGTTCCGGCAGAACGCCGAGCATGTTGCAGATGCTGCGGTACATACCAGGGTCAGGCTTGAGCAGGCCTAACTCAGCACTCAGTGCGTACCCATCAAGGCCAGGGAGCAGGCTCCGGGCTTTCGAGCAATACGGCCCCGCAAGGTTTGAACACGCTCCGATTTTTATCCCATGCTCTCGCAACAACCCGATCGCGATCATGGCGTCATAGAAGGGCGTGATGGATTCGAGC
Organism: Pseudomonas sp. BJa3; assembly: GCF_026343815.1. Lineage (NCBI taxonomy): Bacteria > Pseudomonadati > Pseudomonadota > Gammaproteobacteria > Pseudomonadales > Pseudomonadaceae > Pseudomonas > Pseudomonas sp. BJa3. The sequence goes on from NZ_JAOXMC010000019.1 coordinate 54,555, forward strand.
TCCAGCTCAAGCATGCACTCCAGATCGGCCAGCTCAGCAGAGGACAGACAGATTCCAAATGCCTCAGCGGCTTCGCTGATCCCACCATGGAAAGCCATGATCGCACGCATGTCTTTCGAGGATGCAGCGCGGCCCTGCTTCACCCCGATACGCAGCAGTTGCCTATAGGGGTTCTGGCGGTTCCGGATTTCGAGGAGCGTACCAAATAGATCAAAAATCACTGCTACGGTCATTTATTTTCTCCTTATCGGCACGCAAGCCTCACTGTCCAAACTCGCCGCTATCGCACAATCACTCCATGGGTGGCGAGCTCATTTATCAACGTGTCCCGGCGCAGCATGCGGGGGATTTTAAAGAGACTTCTGTACGCATAGAAGAGACAGAAAGGTGTAAACAGAAGCCCGATGCCAAATGTGGCCGTCCCGATGATCACTCCCGCTGGAATTGCCGCTACGGCGAAGACGATGCCTTTGAGAATACTCGATCTGGCAACCAGACGCAGGTGATCAAGGTCATACTCGACCTTGCCATCCGACTTTTGGAACGCCACTAGAACGATGCTTTTCTTATTCAAATGCTTGTAATACCAAGTCCTAGGCTTATCCGTAACAATTGCACCGTGCCTCTTCAAATAATCTAGCATGCAAACTTCTTTAAAATGAAAGGTCTTCCCTTCACTGTCTTCACATCGAACCTGGTCATAGAGCGTATCAATGTCAGCAGAATTCTTAATATTATAGTTCTTGACTGTAAGTTCAATTTTCTTGAGCTCGGACATACCGTTCCTTAGTAAGAGGTGTACTTACCCCCCTGTTCGACAGAGGATATTTGCCAGAAGAACAGGCACGTGGACTCGCCAGATCCATGCTCTGGGGGTCAAGGCCAGTTTTTTCAAATCAGGTTGTTAGGTTGACTGCGGCTCAAAGAGTGATGAGTCGCAACCGTTCAGAAAATCAATTGTTCAAAGCCCTAGAAAAACAGAGGTCATACAGGAGCACCTGCGTTGTCAGGCATCGCAGATACAATCACGTAGTGATCCATTCCCGACAGACTTCGTACCAATGTATAACCGCCCTTCTGCTCCACCACACGAACCTCCGGTGTCGCGACGATCATGCCATTGCTACTGATACCTGACAGATCGCAATAGACCTGCGCAGTGAAGCGATCACCCACTCGCGCCGCGTTTAGCAGATAGGCGTCAACCGTAACTCCCCAGCCAACACCGGCTGCCTGTACAACCTTCGGTGGAAGTTCGATCAATTCACAAGCACTCACGCTCACCATTCCTCATAAAATTTCAATTAACTTTTTTGGATCGAACCCGCAATCTTCGCCGGGATATCCGCGTTGATTTGAGAGCAAGCGGCAGCCACTCAATACAGTGTCGACGGAATGATGGGTGTGGCCGAATATCCAATAGTCTGCCCGCTCCACTAAAGCGTGCCACCTGTTGTAATAAGCCGCGCTGAGATGCCCATCGTGTTCATCTCCAGCGACTTCTGGAATTGGACAGTGATGAGTGATGACAAACGTCTTGCCATTAAATTGGTGGCTCAATTCTCGATCGAGAAACGCCCTGGTGGCCTCGTTCTTAGCCATCAAATCGTGAGGCCGCAGTCGACGGTAGTTCGAGTCAGCTCTGATCATTCGAAAATCATTCATTTCCCGCGCACAGGTCTTTGACGCGGCAACCCAGTCACCAGTGCTCCCGAAATCTGTCCAGCCGGTGGCGACCAAGAACCGCACGTTGCCCAGGATCAGCGACTCGTTCTCCATCACGTGCACGTGGGGAGCGGCAACGGATTTCATTTTTTCGACAGTTCGATCGAGATGACCTTTGTAACGCTCATGGTTCCCAACGCAGTAGACAACTGGAGTCGTGAAGGTCTCGTTTGCCCACAAAACGCCTTTTTTTTGAACGCTGATATCACCAGCGAGCACGACTAGGTCTGCCTCGACATCAGGGGGGTCAAAAGGCTTGAACTCGATGTGGAGGTCGGAGTAGATCAGTACTTTCATGGGCTGGTGATTTTGGCCTGGCTGCTGGAATGCGCTCGCTGGGTCGAGACCCGATTCGTTGCTCGTCGGAGCTGAAATTCGGTTTAAACGTATATTGATAAAACCCGCTTGGCAGAGGGGCCCGCTGGCGAAGAGTGCCTCAATGTCACTGGCCATGACTATAGTCATTTGCATATGACAAGGCAAATTCCGCATATCGTTGCGTTTGCCGGAAACGCTCATGTCGCTTCGCACAGCCTTTGCCGCAGCCTTGCAATTGCTTCGTACCCGCCGCGAGTCATCGCAGCAGGATTTGGCAGAGGCCGTCGACCCTAGCTACATCAGTCGTCTCGAATCGGGTGCTCGATCTGTGACGCTAGACGTTAGCCAAGACATCGCGAAGGCGCTGGGGGTGGATCCATTGACCTTGTTGACGCTCGCTTACGCTGCACATCGCGGGCAAACGCCCAAACAGGTTCTGGATCACCTTGCAAAAGACCTTGAGTCCACAGGCTTTCTCAGCAGCGAGATACCGGCCTTGGTTCCAAAAAAAACTCATCCGGTGGTGGCAGCGTCATTGGAGCTGAGAGTGCGAATCAAGGAACTGACCGATCAGGGTCATAGTCAGGCCGAGGTGGCTAGGAGGCTGGGGATTTCAAGGCAAACCGTCAGCAATCGCCTGAAGAAGCAGTGAAGCTCAGCGTACAAGTGTCATGACTCACAGCCCACCTTCATACCCCGGTAGTTGATGGGTACAGGCCTCTGGCGACTCAGGCATAATGCATGCCCTGCATGCCTCGCTCCCTATGTCTTAAGGTCGTCCGAAAGTGGCTATTGGTGAACCCCGAAATTTGAATGACCTCTTCTATTTCGCGAAGGTCGTGGAGGCCGGTGGTTTCGCTGCGGCAGGCCGCCTACTGGGCATTCCAAAGTCAAGGTTATCCCGGCGTATCGCGGAATTGGAGGAGCGGCTCAACGCGCGCCTCCTTCAACGCACAACACGTAAATTGCAGCTCACTGCTTTAGGTGAACGGTACCTGCGCCACTGCCAGGCAATGCTCTTGGAAGCAGAGCAAGCCGATGAGGTGGTTGCCAGCGCAACCAGTGAGCCACGGGGCCCTCTGCGGGTGAGCAGCCCGGTCGGTTTGGCAAATCAATTCTTAAATCCACTGGTTCGTGATTTCCTCACCCGGTACCCACAAGTCCAGCTCGATCTGCTGTTGGTCAATCGCCGAGTCGATTTGATCAATGAAGGTATTGATGTCGCCCTGCGCGTTCGCGAAGCCGAAGATGAGGAGCCAAATCTCGTCACCAAGCGCTTGCGTGAGGCTCGTACAGAGGTTGTGGCTTCTCCAGACTTCCTGGCCGCCCACCCTGTTTCTCACCCCAAAGAACTCATGGCTCTGCCCTTCCTGGGGGCTCTAGACTCTGATCGCCTGGCCAGAATGCGCTTGTTCAATCAGGCCGGCGAGCGTTTCGAGATAGCCATGCCTGCCCGTTTGGGTGTCGAAGACTTCATCATGCGTAAGGAAGCGGCGCTGGGTGGCCTGGGCTTCACGGTTTTGCCGTTAATGCACTGCGAGAGCGAGCTGGCCAGTGGAGAGCTCGTTCGCATGCTCCCCGATTGGCATTGCGCCCCAGCGTGGCTCCAGGCGGTCTACCCGCACAGGCGTGGAGTGTTGCCGGCTGTCAGGGCTTGGTTGGATCACCTGGCACATGCGTTCGACCGCTGTGGTGACCGGCCCCTGTAAAAGGTGATGTTGCGTCCGTAGCCAATGCGTTGATTTCAGCATATGGAGAGCTCCACCAGGCTCTCCTCGTAGGCTATCCTTGTATCAATCAATGAGCCTGATCAAAGTCCTGATTTTGATCATTCGTCAAAAGCAAAACCTTTCTAGCCCGTTGATCGATAAAGGAAATGTTGGTTTTGATCAATGGTTTCTCTAGGAAAACAGGTCATCTCTTCTATTTCGCCCGGGTGGTCGAAGCCGGTGGCTTCGCTGCTGCCGGGCGCCAGCTGGGCATTCCCAAGTCGCGCCTGTCGCGGCGCATCGCCGAGCTGGAAGAGCGTCTTGGCACGCGTCTGCTGCAGCGCACCACCCGGCAACTCAAGCTGACCGCCGTGGGCGAGCGTTACCTGAACCATTGCCAGGCCATGCTGCTGGAGGCGGAGATGGCCGATGAAGTGGTGGCCAGCATGTCCAGCGAGCCCCGCGGCCGGCTGCGCGTCTCGTGCCCCGTGGCCCTGGCCCATGCATTCCTGCCAGATATCATCAGCCGCTTCCTCGCCCAGTACCCCTTGGTGCAACTGGACATGGTGCTGCTCAACCGCCGGGTCGACCTGATCTCCGAAGGCATCGACGTGGCCCTGCGCGTGCGCGACCTGGGCGATGAGGACCCAGCCTTGGTCACCCGACGCCTGCGCCAGGCGCAGATGCAACTGGTGGCCGCACCAGGGTTTGCCGACCATATCCGCGAGCCTGCACAACTGGCGACCCTGCCGGTGCTGGGCGCTGCCGAGGCTGACCGGCTGGTGCATTTTCGCCTGCATGGCCCCAACGGGCGGCAGGAGGAAGTCGCCCTGGAGCCGCGCCTGGCCATCGACGACTTCGTCGTGCGCAATGCCGCGGTACGCGCCGGCCTGGGCTTTACCGCCCTGCCGTCGATGTTCTGCGAGGAGGAACTGGCCCGTGGCGAACTGGTGCGCCTGCTGCCAGACTGGTCGCTGCCTGGCGGCTACCTGCAGGCGGTCTATCCGCATCGGCGCGGCCTGCTTCCAGCAGTACGCGCATGGATCGATCACCTGGCAACCTCGTTCGAGGCCTGTGGAGAGCGTTATGTCTGAGAAAAGGATGACCGAGGAGCAAGTGGCGGCGCTGTGCCTGGCCCTGCCGGGCGCTCAGGAAGACTACAAGTGGGGTGGCATCCGTGTGTTCTCGGTGGCCGGCAACAAGATGTTCGCCGTGCAGGACCTGGGCGGCGCGGGCCTGTCGTTCAAGGTGGCCGACGAGCTGTTCCTGGGTTATTGCGACCGCCCCGGAATCCGCCCGGCCCCGTACCTGGCACGGGCAAAGTGGATCAGCATGCTGCCGCCCTATCCCATGGGCCGCGACGAGCTGAGCGACCTGCTGCGCCGCTCGCACCAACTGGTGGTGCAACGCTTGCCCAGGCGCCAGCAGGTTGGGTTGCTGCTGGGGACGGCGGACGCCTAGGCTTCAACCCGGTAATGGCGGCCCTTTGAGCTCGATCCGGTTGCCGTCCGGGTCGAAGCAGTACAGCGACATGCCCTCACCTTCGGCTCCGTAACGCTTCTCGGCAGCCTCCACCCTGACACCGGCCTCGTGCAACAGCGCGCTCAGCGCCTGTTCCTCGAACGGCTCGATGCGCAGGCAGACATGATCGACATTATGCCCACACTGGCCGGGCGCCTCGCCGCCCTGGCGCCCCAGCGGGCCGTCGACCGCCACCAGGTCGATCAGGCCGTCACCGGCGCCAAGGTGGATCATCCCCAGTGTGTCCCGACGCTTGCGCACCGGGCAGCCGAGCAGCTCGTGATAGAAAGCCAGGCTGCGGGTCAGGTCGCTGACGCGCAGGACGACATGGTCGATGCGTAGTATGGCGAAAGCTGGCATGGCGAAGCTCCACGATCAGGCTTTGCCTAGACCATAGCAGCCGACCTGCGAAGACACCCTAGGCCATTGGCGTCAATGACCGACGGTGGGTACAGCACAGCCTTTGTGGGGCAAAAGACCGTGGGCGTGTCAGCCATTGCCCTGGTGGCAGCAGCAATCATGTACCGCTCCAGGCGCCGCTAACTGCCCTTGAATGGCCGCTCCCACTTTTGGAATGCGACCATGCACCACAGCGAACCGCCCTACCACCAGGAACAGATCCTGCGCAGCCTGCCGGGCTGGACCAGGCACCTGCACCCCCACCACGTCAGCAGACTGCTGCGGCGCGCCCACCGCGAGCATATCCAGCAAGACGGGCAGCCAGCCCCCTGGTTCGCCCAGGCCCCGGCCGCCCGCCAGGCCGAGTTGCGTCAGGCCATCAAGCAGCGCGCGACGAGCCACCTGGCTCTGGCCAAGGCACTGCAAGACTTGCGCGGTATCACCGAGTTCTGCGAGCCGCTGCTGCAGGCACGACTGGGCAGTCAGGTGGCGCTGACACAGGCCCGGTTCAGGCATCAGCCGTTCACGTCGAGCCTGGGTGGCGAATTCCCCGACCCGTACGCGTCCCATCATGCCCCAAGCACTCCGGCCACGATCGAGGAACCGGCGGGCACCGCCAGTCTCACCAGCCTGCTCGAAGCGGCCCTGCACAATTTCGAGGGCGTGGCCGAGGTCGGCCCTTACAGCAGCCTGCAAGTCAGTGCCGACGACAGCAGTGCTCTACCCGGCCTGAGCACTGCCGCGTTTGTCACCCATTGCCGTCTGCTCGACCTGGGCCGGCGCTACCAGGAGCACCTGCAGGATATCTACGGCGGTCAGCGTAGAACGCTGTTGTGCGCCCTGTGGAGTCAGGCCCGGTGCCATGAGCTCACCGTACAGGCGTTGATCGCACGGATGCGCGGACACCTGACCGACGACGGCCTCCAGGCCGTGCGACAGCTCAGTAGCACCGGTTCGATGCCGCGCTACCGAGGTGCACCGGCCAGGGTAGCGGTGTTGCGCATGCTCGATACCCAGTTGCACGATCTGTTGCTGTTGACATCGAGCGGCCAGTCCACGCCGTCGTGTATCGCCTACTTGCCTTTTGACCATGCGCGACCGGTGCAGGAGTTCGACAACCTGCTGGCCTTCGGCAGGTACTTGCGTCGTCGCTTGCTGGAGCCCGCCTATCGCGAACGCTTCCTGGAGCATGTTGCCCTTAAGGACCGCCCAGGCATGGCGAGCAAGCTCAGGGCCAGACTGTTCGGAGCCACTGCGAGCGGCATGCGCCCGCTGGAAACGCCGTCTCCCGCTTTCGCCGAAACCGAGCCAGGCCTACATCCCTGGCAAGGCCTGCCGGCCACCCCCTTGCTACAGCAGCAGGATCCGCCCGCTCCCATCCGCTTCCCCGCACTGGCGATCCATGAAGTCGCTGTCGGCTTCCCCGTATGGCCGAAGCTGTTCAATGACCACGTACACCGCCTGCGGGAGGACGCCCGCTGCATCGCGGTGCCAACGGCGGACGTCGATGCCAAGGCCCGGCGTGAGCGCCTGGCTTTGTGGCGCGAGCGTGGCCTGAATGTGCTGGGCGTGGCGGCCATGTTCGTTCCCGGACTGGATGTCGCCATGCTGGCCGTGGGCGCAGGCCAGGTCATGGCAAGTATTTTCCACGGCTTCGAAGCCTGGTCCGAGGGTGACAACGCGCAAGCGGTGAACCAGGTCGAGTCGCTTCTGATCAACCTGGGCAGCGTGACCGCCATCGCCGGTGTTACCAAGCTGGCCCAGGCCTGTGGGTTCGTCGATTGGATGCAAAGCCTGTGGCTGGAGGGCCAGGAACTGCTATGGCACCCTGAACTCGAGCATTACCGCAGCCCGGTGGAGTTACCGGCGGGCCTTGAGCCCGACGAGCAAGGCATCTTTCACCATGATGACCGGCATTTCGTCGACCTGGACGGTACGCTCCACGAAATCCGCCGCGGCCTCGAGGGACAATGGCGCGTTGTACACCCTGCCGACCCTCGCGCCTATCAGCCAGCGCTGTACGGCAATGGCAGCGGTGCCTGGCGCATGGCGCACGAGCGACCACAAGACTGGGGGCGGGCCAAACTGATGCGCCGGCTGGGACCGCTTGGCGACGGGCTGACCGACGAGGAGCTGATTGCGGCACTCGACAGCACCGGCCTGGAGCGCGGCGTGCTCGAGCAGATGCACGTCAACGGCCGGCGCGCCCCCGCGCTACTGGAGGACGCCTTGCGGCGACTCAAGGCCGACAGCCTCCATCAAGTCCCGGCCCCGCCGGGTTGCGCTGCGGCGCTGACGATCGGGCGCGTGTTCTCCGGACTGCCCATGCAAGCACTGGAAGAGCTGGTGGCCACCGCCAACGGCGCCGAACGGCAAGCCCTTCTCAGCGGGCGGGTCCCCCTGCGGTTGGCCGAAGAGGCGCGGCTGTTGCAAGCCCGGTGCCGGCTGGACAGGGCGATCCTGGGCTTGTATCGCCCCAGCCTGGCCAATGCCGACAGCCGGCTGATCAGCGACAGCCTGTTGGCCGCACACCCGCAATGGACGCCCGAACAGTGCTATCACGCAGCCCTGGCCAACCGCCCAGCGACCGCACGCATGCTCGGTCAGCAACCGTCACAACCGGGCTGGCACTCACCTTTGCGCCTGAGCGACGGGCGTTACGGCTATCCACTGAGCCCCGGTTTGTTCGCCACGCGGGCAGAGCGCGAGCTGCATGCCCTGTACCCGGGGCTCAATGGTCGCGAGGTGCGCCAGTTACTGGCCACCCTGCGCGTCCGCGCAGGTGTGGCCGAACAGATACAGGCGCTGCGCATCCAGCTGTCCTCGCTGCGCGAACAGCTGCACGCCTGGACCGACAGAGGCACCCAAGACTGGGGTGACGAAGTCGGTGCGGGCTACGCCAGGACCGCAGACCTGCTCGTGCGGGCCTGGCAACGTCTGGACGGCGACATGCTGAGTCTTTCCAATGTCGCCCTCGACGCCCTGCCGATACTCACGGCACGCTTCGACCATATCACCACGCTGTCGCTGGAGAATCTCAATGTGATCGAGATGCCCGCCGACTTCCTGCAGGCCTTCCCGGCACTCAGGCGCGTCGATGTGCGAAACAGCTCCCAGTTGAGCGCCAGCTCGGTGCTGCAGGCATTGCGACACGCCCCACGGTTGCAGGAGCTTCGCTTGAGTGGCACGCGCCTGGGCGCGCTGCCCGCCGTGGCCCATGAGGTACTCCCCACCTTGCAGGACCTTCGCATCCTGGAAATGCCACATCACCAGCTGACGCTCACCTTGCCTGACCTGCGGATGCTCACCGGACTGCCGCTGGAAACGCTGGACCTACGCGCCAATCGTATTGCGCTGGATGCCGACACAGCGGATTTATTCAGTTCGATGCGACCACTGCGCCACTTGCTCCTGAGCAACAACCCCCTCGCCACCAGTCCCAACCTGACCGGCCTGGACAACCTCGCGACCTTGCGCCTGGATAGCAGCCGACTGCGCCTGTGGCCTACTGGGTTGAGCAGCCTGATGCAGCGCAATCCTTGCATGCTGCGGGTGGTGGACCTGAGCAATAACGGCATCGAACAGGTACCGGGGCTGCCCGCCCTGTTGTCCTCTCCCTTCCTGGGTGAACTGTTGGCCAGGCGTGCGTCATACCGCTGGCGGTTCAACGACAACCCGTTGGACGAGACAACCCGCGAAAGCCTGCAGATTGCCGGCGCTTCGGTCGAACAACGTGTCGAGGGGATCGACGGCACCGTGTCACCATGCCGAATCGACTGGTTGCAAAGCGCCAGCCAGCAACAGCGGGCAATGTGGGCAGCGCTATTCGACGCAGACGAGCATGCCAGCCTGCGCCAAGTCGTCGAACAGGCGGGCCTGTCGGCCAGTGCCCATCGCCATCCCCGAGCATTTGCCCGCCAGGTATGGGCACTGCTCGAGCGCGCAAGCGCCAGTACTCGCCTTCGTGCACGCCTGGACGACGTGGCCGATGAGTTCCCGGTGAGCTGTGGCGATGCAGGCGCCGATGGTTTCGGCACCTTGCAGATCGAAGTGATGGCCTACGATGAGTCCGCAGGCGCGGAGGTCGCCACCCCACCACTGTTCCAGTTCTTCCGGCGCCTGTTCCGGCGTGACCAGGTGAACACCTTGGCCCAGGACCTGTTCAACGCCCGCGTAGCTCGGCGAGATGCCCTGCGCGCTCGGGATGCCTGGGCCACCCGGCCGCTGGCCGAGCGTGGCGCCAGGCCCGTGCTGCCAGCCCTGCATCGCTTTGACACCTTGTCCGACGACGTGCTGCACAATGGCGTCGGTGAAGGCCTGGACCTGATCGAGATACGCTTGGCCCTGCGTACCGGCCTGGCCAGGCGCCTGGACTTCCCCGAGCCCCAGCAGGCGATGTTGTACCGCCACACGGCCGAAATCTCGCCGTGGACCGAGGAAGCGGTGTTGGAGGAAGTCGACGCCCGGGACCGGGACGCCGAGGCTCGCCGCCAGTGGATCGCCCGGCAACCAAGTTGGCGACGCCTGCTGCGCCAGGAGAACAGAGCCCGGTTCGAGATGCTCAGAAAACGCTGGGACACCGGCATGGACTACCTTGAGGGCAACGACCTCGACGGCGCGCTCGAAGCACCGGTGATCGAAGCGCTGACCCAGGCCTTGGGTCGCAGCCCGCTGGGCGAGGATGGCCAGCCCCTGCGTGAACCCATCGCCAGCGAGGGTTACGTCGAGGGGATGAACCGCATGGCCCTGGGCCTTGAAGAGGAAGAAGATGCTCTCTACCTGCGCCTGACCCGCCGCCGCGACCCCAACAACTGAGCCTACTGGCCGCGCAGGTCTTCGAAAAAGGCCTCCTGCCCCAGGACTTGGCTCGACGCACGTGCCTGCCCGGCAGCCTCGCCGCTGGCTTTCTCCACGTGCCAATAGCATTGCCGGACCGCCCGCGTCACCGCCACGTAGGCCAGGCGCTGTACCTCTTCTTTCTGCGCCGTATCGAATGCCTGGGCGTCTGCTGGTTTGCCCAGGCCGGCCAGGCGATAGACCTGGTTCTTATAGGGCGAGCTGGTCAGGTATTGGCAATCGCCAAGCATGAAAACCGCGTCAGCCTGTAGTCCCTTGGCGCTGTGATAGGTCAACTGGCGCAGGCGGCGCTGGCTGGGCGGCAAGCTAGAATCCACTTTAGCTATTTGCGACAAATGCTTTTCAATCAATAACTTATCGCTTGTTTTTCGAAACAGCATTAGTACCGTTTCACCGCGCTGGTAATGCTCGATCACCGTTTCGGCCAGCGCGGCCTCGTCCCGGTCGAAGACCTTCACCGGCGACAGCGGCAGTTCGGCCGCCAGCCCACTGGCCCTGGCCTTCTTGCCGGTGATGGCCGAGGCGCCTTTGACCAGATGCTCGGCGGCCTCGATGATGTACTGCTGGCTGCGGTAGTTTTCCACCAGCATCACCCGCGTGTTGGCCGGTGACGGGAAGGCCTTGGTGAACTCCATGAAGTATTTCGGCGAGCTGCCGCGCCAGCCGTAGATCGACTGCCAGTCATCGCCCACGCACATCAGCGATGAATGTTGCGCCACCCGCCCGCTGTGCATGGCCGGCCCACGGCGACGGATTTCGGCGAGGCAGGCACGCAGCCAACTGACGATCTGCGGCGAGACGTCCTGGAACTCGTCGATCATCAGATGCGCCAATGGGCGTAGCAAGGGATCGGGGAGCAACCCGAGGTTCTCCGGATTGTTCTCGCCAAACAGGGCAAACATGCGGTTGTAGGTCATCACCGGCGGCGACTGCGCCAGCAGGTGTGCTTCCAGTGCTTTCCAGAACAGCGCGAGGGCCTCGAAGAATGCCGCGTCGCTGTCGCCGGACGGGAAGTTCATGGCGGCCACGGCGGTGTTGACGTCCAGGCCGAGGTTCTCAATGAAGCTGGCGGCGCTGACGAAGGCGTCGAGCAAGGGCGCCGGAGCCAGCTCGCCCTTGACCTTGTACTCGAAGCCCGGACCGGCCACGGCATCACCCGCCAAGGACGTCGCAAGTCGTTTTGCCGCCGCATAATTATCAAGCCATATCAATGGCTTATCGCAAAAAGCTTGAAATAGGGTGCGCTTTACCGCCCATTCCGCGCGCACCGCCAGCTTGGCGCCCGGCCGCTGGTACTGGGCGCTTTCAGACGGGTCGAAGCCCAATACCACCCAGGCGTCCAGCCCTTCCAGACGGCCATGGACATGAAAGCGGCTGCCGCGGATCTGCACCGTGTCCCGGCACGGCTCGATACCCTTGATTGGCCAGGCACCGGCGGTAAACCACAGGTCCTCGATCACATCGCACAATTCCTCGTCGCGCTGGGCGGCCAGCTGGGTTACCTGTACACGCTTCTGCACATCCGGGTGGTCCGGGTCCAGCGGCTTGAGCAGCAGCGCCTCCTGGCGCAACGCGCCGACCAGCTGGACGAAACGCGGGCTCTGGCCCAGCAGGTCGCTGTAGCACTGGTTGAGCTGCTGGCGTTGGGCATCGTTCAGGCGCAGGTCGAACGGGTTGCTGTCAGCATTCGCCTCACCGCCTGCGGGCATTTCGTTGCCCAGGGTCTCGAACGCCCGCACCTGGGCAAAACCCGGCAGGCTGCGCACCAACGGCAGGATGCGCGAATGGAATGTACGCACCAGCTCTCGCCCCTGGGCAGGCGACAATTCGAGCTGCCACAGGGCGAACACCTGCAGCAGGCGCTGGATGAAGTCACGGCGCGACTCGCGGGTGAAGGTCACCACGGTCAGGGCATCGAGCTCGAAGCCCAGGTAGTGGCGCAGCAGCAGGATGCGCAGCACCAAAGACGTCGACTTGCCGGCGCCGGCGCCGGCCACCACGCAGGTCGAGGGCGTGTCGCTGAAAATCAACTTCCATTGCGCCGCGCTCGGTTGTGCCTCGCCAGGCAACCGCTTGGCGACATCAGCCTTGAAGCGCCTTTTCAGCTCGGCGGTCACCGGCAGGCGCCAGTCGTCGAACAGGTTGTCATCACGTCCCGGCGTCGCAGCCTGGTCCGGGCGGGTATCGCGGATCACCAGGACCTGGCGCCCGGCCTCATAGCCATCGACCCGGCCTTGCTCGTAGCCCTCACGCAAGCCATCGGCATGGCCGTTGCGCTGCCCCGTGGCGTGGCCGAGGAACCAGGAGTCGCGATGCTGCGCCTGCAGGCGCGACAAACCGCGGCCCAACAGGCGCGCGACCAGGCGACGCAACCAGGGCAACTGGGCGGGAGGGGTCAGGTCGGCCGGGGCCCGGGGATGCTCGTGCGGCACGGTCACTCCGTTGAAAATCAGAACAGCCGGCATGTTCGCCTCATCCGCGCAAAAGTGCCAGTGAATGCTTATGGATCAGTGGATTAGGCGATGAAGCGCATGCAGAGTCGCAAACTAAATTATCGAATTTAACGATTGTATTTAGCCGATATTTACGCTTTTTATCGATATTTTAAACACGCATCATGACCTCATTCCACCGACTCATAGGAGCGCCACCATGCTGCAACTGCGACCCTTCGAAAGCCTTGGCCACGCCAACCACGGCTGGCTCGACGCCCATCATCACTTCTCCTTCGCCGAGTACCATGACCCGGCACGCATGCACTGGGGCAACCTGCGCGTGTGGAACGACGACCTGATCGCGGCCGGTGCTGGCTTCCCGCCGCACCCGCACCGTGACATGGAGATCATCACCTACGTTCGCGAAGGCGCCATCACCCATCAGGACAGCCTGGGCAACAAGGGCCGCACTGAAGCTGGCGACGTGCAGGTCATGAGCGCTGGCAGCGGCATCGTCCACAGCGAGTACAACCTGGAGAAGGTCGACACGCGGATCTTCCAGATCTGGATCATCCCGGAAAAGGTCGGTGATGCGCCCTCCTGGGGTAGCCGCCCCTTCCCCAAGGGCGAACGTGGCGAAGGCTTCGTGACCCTGGCCAGCGGCCGCGAAGGCGATGACGACAGCCTGCGCATCCGCACCGACGCGCGCCTGGTGGCCGCGACCCTGCGCGCCGGTGAAAGCGCCGAGTACCGCCTCGATGAGGGCCGCCGCGGCTACCTGGTACCTGCCAAGGGACGGATTGAAGTGAACGGCTTGCAAGCCAAGGCCCGTGACGGGGTGGCGATCGAGCAGGAAACGCTGCTCAAGGTGACGGCGCTGGAAGACAGCGAAATCGTGCTGGTCGATGTAGCCTGATCGACCTTGGCCGGCCGCCGGCGCAGGCCGATATCGCACTTTTTCGCGTTTGTGCGCTCTATGCATGGCCAGGTCCCACCGATCCCCGGTGGGACCGCCTTTTCCAACCGGTGCCGATGGCCGTACGAAGACGCTTTCCGTTTCCTCGCCTACTGCTGATGGCCGGCAGCCTGGCGTGCCTGGTTGCCTGCACCCAGCAGCAGGGCCGTGACATGCTCACCCAGTTCGGCAACGGCAAGCCCGACGAGCTGTTCCAGACCAGCGTCGACCGCATGGCCACCCTGGCCATGCGCGACAACCTGCAAAGCCTGTATCTGCTGATGAACAAGCTGTACCTGCGCAACCCCAACCAGTGGCGACAATCGGGCTACCTCGACGCCACCACCGCGGCACGGCAGATCCGCATCGCCATCGAACAGCGCCAGTCCCTGGCGCAGTTGGGCGAGCGCCGCGACCTGGCGGCCTTGAGCTACGCCCTGAGCCCGGAGTTTCGCGGCGACCGGGTAGGCGCGTTCATCTATGCCATCGGCAGCATGCTGGTCACCGCCCATGGCGGGCGCACCGAGTTCTACATGACCGACACCCTCGACCCGTTGTTCATCCACAATGCCGCGCGCAACATCGAGAAGGCCACCTGGATGCTCGGCCAGCGCCAGGATGCCAATGGCGTGCTCCTGCTGTTTTCCAACGAAATCTCCGAGCAAGGCAGCAACCTCAGCTTCGCGGTGGAGTTCGGCAAGGTCGTCGCCCGCCTCGACCTGCTGGCGCAGATGCTTGACGAGCGCTATCGACGGATCGGCCTGAACTACGCGCAAAGCCTGCTGTTGATGAATTTCCTGCCGGTGCAATGAGCCGGGTCGGCCAGCAGAACGTCATCGTCGCAGCCCCTCGAGCGGCACGGTTGAGCCGTATCCGGTCCAACAGGCAAATGAGGCGCCAAGCAATCAACCCCGTCGCCGTTTCAGCTGCTGCTTCAACACCCGCAACGGCGGCGCATAGAAGAATCCGAACGACACGCTGCCCTGGCGGCCCTTCACCGCATGGTGCAGGCGATGAGCCCGGTACAGACGCTTGAGGTAGCGGTTGACCGGTTTCGGCGCCCTCGGCCAATGGCGGTGGAAGAATCCGTCATGGGCCAGCACGTAGGCCAGCTCATAGCCCGCCACGCCGCCACCAACCCATTGCAGCGGCGCGTGCCCGGCCTTGCCCAGCATCACCAGGGCAGCGGCGATAAGCCCGAGCGCCAGCAGGTAGAGGTCGTTGGTTTCCAGCATGCCCAGTTGCGGCTCGTGATGCGAGCGGTGCAGCCACCAGCCCCAGCCGTGCATGACGTACTTGTGGGCCAGCGTGCCGACGCCCTCCATGGCCACCAGGGTGCCGAACAGCACGGCGAGATTGAACAACATGTATCGGTCCGGGGGGGGGTTGGCAACGAAAGGCGCAAGCGTACCATTGCCGCCAGGTCATTCAGAGGGATTTTCCATGAAGGATGTACACACCTCGGCCAGCACCGGCTACACCCGCCAGTCGGGCAACTACGAGCAAGGGCGGCCGGACTACCCCGTCGCCTTGCAGCACTGGTTACGCGACACCCTGGGCATCGGTGCCGACACCCCGGTGCTCGACCTGGGCGCCGGCACCGGCAAGTTCACCCGCCTGCTCAGCGCGCTGGCACCGCACCTGACGGCAGTGGAACCGGTGGCCGCCATGCGCGCACGCTTCCACGAACGGCTGCCCGACATCCCCGTGCTCGAGGGCACCGCACAGCACATCCCGCTGGCCGAGGCCAGCCAGCAGGTGCTGGTCTGCGCCCAGGCCTTCCACTGGTTCGCCGATGCCGCCGCCCTGGCGGAAATGCACCGTGTGCTGGCCCCCGGCGGCCGCCTGGGACTGATCTGGAACGTGCGCGACGAAACAGTGGACTGGGTGGCGCGGATCACCGAAATCATCACCCCCTACGAGGGTGACACGCCACGTTTTCACACCGGGCGCTGGCGCGAAGCCCTCGCCGGCAGCCGCTTCAGCACCCCGCAGCTGACCACCCTGCCCCATGCCCATGAGGGTGATCCACAGACCGTGATCCTCGAACGCCTGCGCTCGGTGAGCTTCATCGCCGCCCTGCCCCAGCCCGAACAAGACGAGGTCATGGGCCAGCTGCAAGCGCTGATCAACAACCATCCGGACCTCAAGGGCCGTGAGCGCATCGCCTTCCCTTACCGCACCCAGGCCTACGTCTGCCAGCGCCTGCCGTAACAGGATTGTCATGATTCATGCCTTGACCCCGCGCGGGTCGAGGCGTATGGTCCGCCGCGCATTCAAGCATCCCTCACCCAGGAGACCCCTGCATTGGACAGTAGCCCCAGTCGATTGCGACAGGCCCACACGGCGAGCTAGTCCGGCAGCGTTCCTGCCACTGTCTCGCCGTACTCGGTAGACGGTGGTTCCCTTCGGCCCTCCCTGGCTGAACATTCCTCCTTAGTTTCCCAGCCCTGCCTCCGGCAAGGCGCGTGGTCCTGCGCATTCCTCGTTTGCAATCGCGCCGTCTCAAGTCGGCGCCCATGCGGGCCATCGCCCGCAGAACGGAGTTCGCTATGGATTGGAAAATCTTCCTGCTGCGCGTCAGCGTGGCCCTGCTGCTCGGTGCCCTGATCGGCGCCGAGCGTCAACTGCGCCAGCGCCTGACGGGCCTGCGCACCAACGCCCTGGTCAGCACCGGTGCCTGCCTGTTCGTGCTGATGACCCAGGCCGTGCCAGGCATGGCGCCCACCGATGCCTCGCGCATCGCCGCCTACGTGGTGTCGGGCATCGGCTTTCTCGGCGGCGGCGTGATCATGCGCGACGGCTTCAACGTGCGTGGCCTGAATACCGCCGCCACCCTCTGGTGCACCGCCGCGGTTGGCGTGCTGTGCAGCCTCGGGCTGTTGCTGGAGGCGTCGCTGGGCAGCCTGGTGGTGCTGTGCGCCAACATCCTGCTGCGCGACCTCGCCCAGCGCCTCGACCGCCAGGACGTGCTGCCGGCCAGCGAAGTCGAGCAGCGCTACGAGGTGCGCATCGTCTGCCGCGCCGAGGACGAGATCCAGGTACGCAGCCTGATGCTGCACAGCCTCAGCGACCCGGGCCTGCGCTTGCAGTCGCTGCACAGCGAAGACCTGGCCGACCCAACACGGCTGGAGGTACGCGCCGAACTGCTCGGCACGCCGCAGGCACCAACCCAGTTGGAGCGCCTGGTCGGCCGGGTAAGCCTGGAGAAAGGCGTCAGCTCGGTGCGCTGGCAATTGCAGGTTCAGGGGCTGGCCTCTGACTAGACGTCGTCACGCACATGCCGCTCGCGCAGTTCCTGGCGCTCCTTGGCCTCGACGCACAAGGTCGCGGTGGGCCGCAGTAGCAGGCGGCGCAGACCGATCGGCTCACCGGTTTCCTCGCACCAGCCGTAGTCGCCCCGGGCCAGGCGCTCCAGCGCCTGGTCGATCTTGTCCAGCAGTTTCTTCTCCCGCTCCAGCGAGCGCAGTTGCCAGTGGCGCTCTTCTTCGGCGCTGCCGATGTCGGCGAGGTCGCTGTGCACCTCCTGCTCACGCAGGGCGCGGAACTCCTGTTCGATACGGCCCTGCAGCTCGCCGCGCTGGGCCAGCAGCAGGTTACGGAAGAATTGCCGCTGCGGCTCGTTCATGTAGGCGGCTGCAGGTTGTTGCAACAATTGCTCTTCAGTCATGGCAAGGTTCCGAAATGCTGGGCGCGCGCCGCGCCCCTTTCGCTGGCAAGCCAGCTCCCACAGGGGCTGCGCAGCGGCCCCCGGCTCAAATCAACGATCGAACATCAAGGGCAATCCCTGGCACGGGTCGCACACCTGGCCCTGGTGCCAGGCCAGTTGCCCCGACACCACCGTGCTACGTACCACATGGCGGAAGGCGCGCTGCTGGAACGGCGTCCAGCCGCAGCGCGCCAGGATCGGGTCGTCCGCCACGGCCCGTGGCCTGGCCAGGCGCTCGACGATGGCGAAGTCCGCCCAGTACCCCTCGCGCAGGAAACCGCGTTCGCGAATGGCGAACAGCTCGGCCACCGCGTGGCTGGTCTTGGTCACCACCTGGGCCATGCTCAGCACCCCTTCGCTGACCAGCTCCAGCGCCGCCGGCAGGGCGTGCTGCACCAGCGGCAGGCCTGACGGTGCGCGGGTATACACCCGCCGCTTTTCTTCCAGCGTATGCGGCGCGTGGTCGGTACCGATCACATCGATACGGTCGCGGGCCAGGGCGTTGCGCAGGGCATCGCGGTCGGTGCCGGTCTTGATCGCCGGATTGCACTTGATCAAGTGGCCGAGGCTGGCGTAGTCGCTGTCGTCGAACAGCAGGTGGTGCAGGCACACCTCAGCGGTGATGCGCTTGCCGCTCACCGGGCCGGGCGTGAACAACGCCAGCTCGCGCACCGTGGTCAGGTGCAGCACATGCAGGCGCGTGCCGAAGCGCCGGGCCAGCTGCACGGCCAGGCTCGAGGAGCGGTAGCAGGCGTCGGCATCGCGGATCAGCGGGTGCGCGGCCGGAGGGATGAATTCGCCGTGGCGCGCCCGCCACCACCCCTCGTTCTGCACAATGCTGGGCGTGTGCTCGCAATGGGCCAGGACGATGGTCGGCGCATAGACAAAGAGTTTTTCCAGCACCTGCGGATCATCCACCAGCATGTCGCCAGTGGACGCGCCCATGAACACCTTGATCCCGGCCACTTCGCGGGGGTCGAGGGCGGCAATGGTGTCGAGGTTGTCGCGGCTCACCCCGAAGTGAAAACCATAGTTGGCCCGTGAGCCTGCCGCCGCCCGGCGCTTCTTGTCGGCCAGCGCCTCCAGGGTCAACGTCGGCGGGTTGGTGTTGGGCATGTCCATGTAGCTGGTGATGCCCCCGGCCACCGCCGCCCGCGACTCGCTGGCAATACTGCCCTTGTGCGGCGCCCCCGGCTCGCGAAAATGCACCTGGTCGTCGATCATCCCTGGCAGCAACCAGGCGCCCTTGGCATCGATCTCCAGTGCCGCCCGGGCGTTGTCGAGGCTGCCGGCGATCCGTTCTATGCGCCCATGGCGCACCAGCAGGTCGGCTTCGAATTCACGCCCCTCGTTGACCAGCCGCGCATTGCGCACCAATAGCGTGTCCATGCTCAGAACTCGTTCTGCAAGGCCTTGTAGCCCTGGACCAGGTCGATATTGGTGCGCGCTACATCCTCGGAGAACTCCGAGGCAGACACGCTGACCGGCGGGTAGCGCTCCAGGTCGGTATGCGGGCCGATGTGCTCGGTGGGCGGCACGTAGAAGCGCGGCGGCAAGTCGCGGCCGTCGACCACCGAGTTGTGCCGCACCACGCTGCCATCACCGACCTTGCAGTTGAACAGCACGCTGTTGAAGCCGATGAACACCCGGTCGCCGACTTCGCACGGACCGTGGACGATGGAGCGGTGGGCGATCGAGCTGTACTGGCCGATGCGCACCGCCGCGCCGGATTTGGAATGGATCACCACGCCATCCTGGATATTGGAGTTGGCACCGATGACGATTGGCTGCATGTCGCCGCTGGCGTCCACCTCGTCGGCGCGGATGACCGCATAAGGGCCAACGAACACGTTGTCGTGGATGATCACCTTGCCGCAGATGATGGCGGTGTGATCGATATAGGCCGATTCGGAGATTTGCGGAAGATGGCCGGAGGGGTTTCTGCGGATCACGGTGAGGGTCCTGCCTGGGAGGAAGAATGCAAATGTTACGTTATAACAATTACATTGCAACACCTTCCCGCGTCTATCTGGCAAACTGCACGTTACTGCGCGTCAACGCCCGTGCCTGAAGGTCTTGTGTCCCCCATGCCTGTCCGCCCTACTCTCACCGATGATGTTCCAGCGCTTCCTGCCTTGGAGCGCTCCGCCGCCCAGGCATTCCGGCAGTTGCCGCATCTCGCCTGGCTGGCCGACAGCGACGTGATGAATGAAGCCGAACACCTGGCATTCGTGAGCGAAGGTTGCAGCTGGGTCGCAGTGGATGACCAGGGTCAGGTACTGGGTTTTCTCTGCGCCAGCATTGCCGACGACGCCTTGCACATCCATGAGCTGTCCGTGCGGCAAGAGGCCCAGGGCCAAGGCTTGGGCCGGCGCCTGCTGGACCAGGCACGGGCTGCCGCTCGCCTGAAGGGCCTGGCCTGGCTGACCCTGACCACCTTCGACGATGTCCCCTGGAATGCCCCGTTCTACGCGCGCTACGGCTTCGAACCCATCCCTGCGGCACGCTTGGACGCCCGCCTGCGCGCAATTCTCGCCAGCGAGCTGGCCCATGGCCTGGACCAGCGGTGCGCCATGCGCCTGCCGATCGACGCCTGAGCCCTGTTTTCATCCCCCTGGCCATTCACGTAGAGTCTGAACACCCGCGGTAACGGACAACCCGATGGACAAGTACGCCCCCCGCCAGTGGCTGCCACACGAAAAGCCCAGCCTGCCCGGTTCGCCCTCGACGCCACTGCACGCCCCGGCCAAGCGCCTGGCCTTCGGCGTGGTCGGCCTGCTGGTGGCCATCACCGGCGGCCTGGGCAACGCCCTGGTGGTGGCCAACTTGCCATTTCTGCAGGGCGCCCTTGGTGCCACCAGCGCGGAGATGGCGTGGCTGCCGGCGGCCTACGTGATGACCAACGTGTCGATGAACCTGTTGCTGGTGAAGTTTCGCCAGGAGTTCGGCCTGCGTGCCTTCACCGAAGTGTTCCTGGTGCTCTACGCACTGGTCACCCTCGCCCACCTGTTCGTCAACGACCTCAATTCGGCCATCGCCGTGCGTGCCGCCCATGGCATGGTCGGTGCCGCGCTGAGTTCGCTGGGGCTTTACTACATGATCCAGGCCTTCCCCGCGCAGTGGCGGCTCAAGGCGATGGTCCTCGGGCTGGGCGCCTCGCAGTTGGCCGTCCCTTTGGCCCGGGTGTTTTCCGAAGATCTGCTGCAGATCGCCGAGTGGCGCGGGCTGTACCTATTCGAGCTGGGCCTGGCCCTTGCAGCGCTGGGCTGCGTGTTGTTGCTCAAGCTGCCGCCCGGCGATCGCTTCAAGACCTTCGAGCCACTGGACTTTCTCACCTTCACCCTGATGGCCAGCGGCACCGCCCTGCTCTGCGCGGCGCTGTCGCTGGGGCGCATCGACTGGTGGCTGGACGCGCCGTGGATCGGCGTCGCCCTGGCCGGCGCCATTGCCCTGATCCTCTCGGGCCTGGCCATCGAGCACAACCGCAGCAACCCGTTGCTGATGACCCGCTGGCTGGGCAGTGGCGCGATCATTCGCCTGGCGCTGTGCGTGATCCTGATCCGCATGGTGATTTCCGAGCAGTCCACCGGCGCGGTGGGTTTCCTCCAGGCGCTGAACATGGGCAACGAGCAGATGCGCGCGCTGTACGCGGTGATGCTGCTGGGCGCGATCACCGGCCTTGCCACCAGCGCGTTGACCATCAACCCCACGCACCTGGTACTGCCGCTGTTCATCTCCCTGGCCGCAATGGCCACCGGCGCGTTCATGGACAGCGGCTCCACCAACCTGACCCGCCCGGCACAGATGTACCTCAGCCAGTTCCTGCTGGCCTTCGGCAGCACCTTCTTCGTCGGCCCGTCGATGGCGCTGGGCATCAGCCATGTGCGCGCCAACCCGCGCAACCTGGTGAGCTTCTCGGTGCTGTTCGGCATCTGCAACAACCTCGGCGGCCTGATCGGCTCTGCGCTGCTGGGCACCTTCCAGACGGTGCGGGAGAAATTCCACTCCAGCCAGCTGATGGACCGCCTGAGTGCCCTGGAACCCCTGGTCAGCGCCCGGGTCCAGGGGGGTGGCGCCGGTTATGCCGGGGTGCTGGCCGACCCTGCGCTGCGCAACGAGGCCGGCATGCGCCTGCTGGCCAACGCCGCGACCCGCGAGGCCAATGTGCTGGCCTACAACGATGTGTTCATGCTGATCGGCGCCATCGCTATCCTGACCATGATCTGGATCTTCATCCGCAGCTTGTACCTGCGCTATACCCACTCCACCAGCGGTGCCTCCAACCGATGACCCAGGAAACGCCAACGACCACCACCACCGCCATCGCCGAAACCCCGGAAGGCAGCGCGCCCCCGAGCGAGCCGACCAGCCCGGCGCGTACCCGGCGGGTACGCCTGCTGTCATCGCTGAGCTTCGCCGCCGTGGCCCTGGCCGGCATCCTGCTGGTGCTCTACGCCTGGCGCCTGCCGCCATTCAGCAGCGCCATCGAAAGCACCGAGAACGCGCTGGTGCGCGGCCAGGTGACGATCATCGGCCCTCAGCTGGGCGGCTACATCGTCGAGGTGCCGGTGCACGACTTCCAGTTCGTCAAACAGGGCGACCTGCTGGTGCGCCTGGACGACCGCATCTACACCCAACGCCTGGCCCAGGCCGTTGCCCAGCTCAAGCAGCAACAGGCGGCGCTGGCCAACAACCTGCAGCAGCGCAACAGCGCCGAGGCCACCATTGCCCAGCGCCAGGCCGCGATCGCCGACGCCGCCGCCCAGGCCGACAAGGCCCGCGCCGACCTGCAACGCAACCAGGCGCTGGTAAGCGACGGCTCGGTATCACGCCGTGAACTGGACCTGAGCCGCGCCAGTCAGGCCGCCGCCGTCGCCAGCCTGGCCCAGGCCAGGGCCGCACTGGAAATCGCCCGCCAGGACCGCGAAACGGTGGTCGTCAATCGCGCTGCGCTGGAAGCTTCGGTGGAAAACGCCAAGGCCGCTGTGGAGCTGGCCCGCATCGACCTGGACAACACCCGGGTCAAGGCGCCACGTGACGGCCAGCTGGGGCAGATCGGCACCCGCCTGGGCGCCTACGTCAACCCCGGTGCGCAGTTGATGGCACTGGTGCCGGACACCCTGTGGGTGATCGCCAACCTGAAGGAGACGCAGATGGCCAACGTGCGCATCGGCCAGCCGGCGACCTTCACCGTCGATGCGCTCGATCATCTGAAACTGCGTGGTCACGTGCAGCAGATCTCGCCGGCCACTGGCTCCGAGTTCGCCTTGTTGCAGGCCGACAACGCCACCGGCAACTTCGTCAAGATCGCCCAGCGCATCCCGGTGCGGATCACCGTCGATGGCGACCAGCCCGAGGCCAGGCACCTGCGGCCAGGGATGTCGGTGGTGGTGAGCATCGATACCCGGGAGGCGCAGTAAGCGACGGGTCCGACGGCGCCGGGGCGGAACCAGCAGAGTATGGCTGAACACCCACCGTTTGCCGGTTGGCCGCCAGTCGGTGCCAAAGGCAGGCTTTGCCAAACAGCGCACAGCACGGGCGATATGTCGTCGTGCCACGATTGCGGCCGCTCTGGCCCGCGGGTTCTAATCCTGGCCTGCGCTCCACCCAGCAATTGGCAATACAAGGAAGCCTTACAATGGACAGGAAGATCATACCGCTGGCGTTGCTGGCGACCCTGGTCGGCTGCTCGGACAACCAGCAGCCCCGCGAAGCCGACCTGCGCCAGGCTGCCCAAGCCTACCTCGACAGCCAGTACCCGCACTGTTTCGTGATCAGTGCCTTCCCCACCCGCACCCGTGACTTCGATGTCGAAGGCACCAACCAGGCCCTGCACGCCCTGGCCCAGGTCGGCGTGGTCAGCGAACGGGAAGTTGCCCGTACCGAAGTCCCTGAGCGGCTGTGGCAGCCGGCACGCACCGACATCTACTACGCCTACGACCTCACCGACGAGGGCCGCCGCTACTACAAGGCCGATGCAAGGCGCAAAGCGAACGGCACCAGCACCGGCGGGCTGTGCTTCGGCAAGGCCCAGGTCACCGCCATCAACAGCGTCGGCAAGCCTACCGAACAGGATGGGCGCAAGCAGTCGCAGGTGAGCTACAGCTACCAGGTGAACGAACTGCCGACCTGGGCCAGCGACGCGGCGGTCCAGGCCGGCATCGCAGGCCTCGGCCAGGCGGCCGCCAGTGCTGCCAAGCCGCTGGAGGAAACCCGCGCCATGGTGCTCACGGACCACGGATGGGTGCACGAGCAACTGCTGGCCAACTGATCAAGCTGTTAATCCTGGGAAAATCTGCGCACGCCATCCTTGCCTCAACCCGGCCGCCTGGCGGCCGTTTTTCAGGTCAATCGATGGAGACCCCAGTGATGAAAACCCTAACCTGTGCACTCGCCCTGCTGGCAACGATCTCGGCCACCTCGGCCTTTGCCGAAGGCGGCGCCGACCGCCTCAAGGAACGCAGCGACCAATGGGCGCTGCAACGCCAGCAGGCCGAGCAGATCGCCAAGGGTGACGCCCAGTCACCCGCCCAGCAGCAAGCCCAGCAGACCCAGGACAGCGCCAACACACCCTCCAGCTGATAGGCCCCTTGGGCATTTTTGTTCAATACCCGCGCCGCGGCCTCGGGCAGGATAGCCGCACTATCCTCGCCACAAGGAATCCCCCGATGAGCCTGACACTGTCCATGGCGGCCTTCGCCCTGGCCGCCTCCATCTCCCCCGGCCCGGTCAACATCGTCGCCCTCGGCAGCGGCGCGCGCCATGGCCTGCGGGCCAGCATCGGGCATGCGGCCGGCGCCACCCTGGGCTTCTGCCTGCTGCTGGTGCTGGTGGGGCTGGGCGTGCATGAGCTGCTGCTGCGCTGGCCGTTACTGGGGCAGCTGTTGCATTGGGGCGGTGTGCTGTTCCTGCTGTACATGGCTTGGAAGCTGGCCAGCGACGACGGCGCACTGGGCGCCGAGGATGGCAAGCGGGCGCCAAGCGCCTGGCACGGCGCGGTCATGCAGTGGCTGAGCCCCAAGGCCTGGCTGGCGGCCGTGGCTGGCATCGGCGCCTATACCGGCGGCGAGCAGCAGCTGCTGTGGCTGTTCACCTGGATCTACGGGCCGATCTGTTTCGTCTCCGTGGCCAGTTGGGCCTGGGCCGGCAGCGTGATCCGCCAGTACCTGGCCGAGCCGTGGCGGATGCGTCTGCTCAATCGGGTGCTGGCAGGGTTGCTGGTGGCAAGCGCGGTGTACCTGATGGTATGAGGTTGACGGTTCGGGCCCTATCGCGGGGCAAGCCCGCTCCCAGGTGCTATTCAGCCTTTGCGATAGTGCCCCGGCGTGGTCGCCAGGTGCCGCTTGAAAGCTCGCTGCAGATGCGCCTGGTCGGCAAATCCGGCTTCCAGCGCCACCTCGGCGATGGCCCTGCCGGCGCGCAACTGCGCCCGGGCATGCTGCACCCGCTGGTCGAGCAGGTAGGCGTGCGGCGATAGCCCGAAGCGCTTGCCGAATGCCCGGGTCAGGTAGGCCCGTGACAAGCCTGCCGCAGCGCAGATGTCCTCCAGGGTCAGCGGATCCAGACGGTGGGTGCGAATGAACGCGGCGGCCATCTCCAGGCGTGGATGCGACTGTGGGTGACACGCAGCACCGCCCTCGAGATAACCTGGCAGCTCTACGAAGAACGTCGCCAGCCGCTCGGCCTTGTCCTGCGCCTCGCTGTCGAGCAGCCCGGCGAACAGGTCGAGCAACCGCCCGTACAGCGCAGGCGACGTGCTCAATGTCGCTGCCGGCAGTTCGAACCCTCGGGCCTGTAACCACGGCAAATCAACGAACAGCATCAGGTAGGACCAAGGCTCGCCCTGGAGGGGGTTGCAGGTGTGCACCACCCCTGGGTTCATGAGCACCGTGGTCCCCACGGCCACCTCATGCCGTGCATCACCGGTCAGGTAAGTGCTGCGCCCGCCGGTGATCACGCCGATGGAAAAGCTCGCGTGGGAATGCGCGGTGTAGCACACCTGGCGGCCATCCCCGACCAGACGGGCCTCGACGAAGGGCAATGCCGGATCACGCCAGAACCGCGAGACCTCGATCATCGCCCCGCCCTCATCCTTCGCCGCCCTGCACCACCACCAGCAACTGCGCCTGGCGCTCGCCGACCGAACGCAGGCGGTGCGGGGTCTGGGCATTGAAATGCAAGGCGTCGCCGGCCTCCAGCAGCACCCGCTCGCTCATGAAGTCGACCTCCACCTGCCCCTCGTGGACGAACAGGAACTCCTCACCCTCGTGTTCCTTGAAGGTCGGGTCGCTGAACTCGGTCGGCGGCTGGATCAGAAACGGCAACAGGCTGCGCTGGCCGACCTGCGAGGTCAGCACCGCATAGCCCGGCCCCTCGCCACCGCCCACCAGCGCCTGGCGCTCGCCGCGGCGCACCAGGCTGTAGCGCGCCTGGCCGTCGTGCTCGCCGTCGAACAGTTCCTCGACATTGACGTTCAACGCCCGCGCCAGCTTCAGCGCCGCAGCGATCGACGGCGTGTTGAGGCCACGCTCGACCTTGGACAGGTAGCTCTTGGTCATGCCGGATTTCTCGGCCAGCTGCTCAAGGGTGATGCCCAGTTTCTTTCTCAGCAGTTTCAGTCGGATAGACATGTGAAGCGGGTTTCCCGAACAAACGCACTTGCGCATGACACTTTGTGTCATATAGGATTATTTGTGTCATCTGATGGTTCGCCCCCTCACCGTCCAAAGCTCGGGGGCGAGCCAGCCCTGACATCCGTCATCACGCCACAGAGGAAAGATCCCCATGGCCAATACCCTTACCCTCAGCAAAGACCAGCTGGTGCAAAAGGCACTGACACAGATGCAAGGCTCGCTTGCCGATAATACGTGGACTGTGCGCGAAAAGCTGGCCCTGACCTGCCGAATTCTCTTCGATAACGGCCACGACTCGGGCCTGGCCGGGCAGATCAGCGCCCGTGGCGCGCAACCGGGCACCTTCTACACCCAACAACTGGGCCTGGGCTTCGACGAAATCACCGCCAGCAACCTGCTGCTGGTCAACGAAGACCTCGAAGTGCTGGAGGGCGAAGGCATGCCCAACCCGGCCAACCGCTTCCACAGCTGGGTGTACCGCGCCCGCCCCGACGTCAACTGCATCATCCACACCCACCCTACCCACGTCGCCGCGCTGTCGATGCTGGAAGTGCCGCTGCAGGTCTCGCACATGGACCTCTGCCCGCTCTACGAAGACTGCGCATTCCTCGAAGCCTGGCCGGGCGTGCCGGTGGGTAACGAGGAAGGCGAGATCATCAGCGCCGCCCTGGGCGACAAGCGCGCCATCCTGCTCTCGCACCACGGCCAGCTGTCCACCGGCACCAGCATCGAGCAGGCCTGCGTCTACGCCCAGCTGATCGAACGTGCCGCGCGCCTGCAACTGTTGGCGATGGCCGCCGGCACCATCAAGCCGATCGCCCCGGAGCTGGGCCGCGACGCCCACGACTGGATCGACCGGCCCAAGCGCCACGGCGCCGCCTTCAACTACTACGCCCGGCAGGCCCTGCGCAGCCACGCCGATTGCCTGAACTGATCCCTTTACGCCTTGCTTGCGGAGCCTTGCACAATGACTAATCAATTCCACGGCATCATCGGCTACACCATCACCCCGTTCAGCGCCGACGGCGAACAGCTCGACCTGCCCGCGCTGGGCCAGTCCATCGACCGCCTGATCGCAGACGGCTCCCACGCCATCGCCCCGCTGGGCAGCACCGGAGAAGGCGCTTATCTGAGCGACAGCGAATGGCAGCAGGTCGCCCAGTACAGCCTGGAGCGCATTGCCAAGCGCGTGCCAAGCATCGTCAGCGTCTCCGACCTGACCACCGCCGGCGCCGTGCGCCGCGCCCGCTTTGCCCAGCAGCACGGCGCCGACGCGGTGATGGTGCTGCCGGCGGCCTACTGGAAACTCAGCGAAGCCGAGATCGTCCAGCACTACCGCGCCATCGGCGCGGCCATCGATTTGCCGATCATGCTCTACAACAACCCGGCCACCAGCGGCACCGACATGCCGGTGGAGCTGATCCTGCGCATCGTGCGCGAGGTGGACAACGTGACCATGGTCAAGGAAAGCACTGGCGACATCCAGCGCATGCACAAGCTGCAACTGCTCGGCGAAGGCCAGGTGCCGTTCTACAACGGCTGCAACCCGCTGGCGCTGGAAGCCTTCGTTGCCGGTGCCACGGGCTGGTGCACGGCGGCGGCCAACCTGATTCCCGAACTGAACCTGCGGCTGTACCAGGCGGTGCAGAACGGTGAGCTGGAACAGGCCAAGGCGCTGTTCTACCGCCAGTTGCCGTTGCTCGACTTCATTCTCAAGGGCGGCTTGCCGGCGACCATCAAGGCTGGCCTTGAGATGACCGGGTTGCCGGTAGGCGAGCCACGGCGGCCGGTGTTCGGGCTGGATGCCGAGGGCCGCGACAAACTGAAGACGCTGCTCGACGCATTGCGTCAGGGCTGATATCAGCGACATACCTGTGGGAGTCCGCTCCCACAGGTACTCTACACACTTGAGAACTCGACCCCGAATCCGGAGAATGCCCCCGACCCAAACGACCAGAAGCCATGGAAAAGGATCTTTCCAGTGAACCAGAAACAACGCGACACCCTCAGCAAGTTCCTCAGCTACGTACTGCGCCACGCCCCCGAATCCATCGAATTGTCCCTCGACCGCGACGGCTGGGCCGATGTCGACGCGCTGATCCACGGCGCCGGCAGGCAAGGTCACGCCTTCGACCTGCACGCCTTGCGTGAAGTGGTCGAGACCAATGACAAGCGCCGTTTCACCCTCTCCGACGATGGCCGCCGCATCCGCGCCGCCCAAGGCCACAGCAGCAGCCAGGTCGAAGTGCGCCACGTCGCCAAGGCGCCACCCGCCGTGCTCTATCACGGCACCGCCAGCCGTTTCCTGGCCTCCATCGAAACACAGGGCCTGATCCCGGGCAGCCGTCACCATGTGCACCTGAGCGAGGATCCGCAGACTGCGTTGACTGTGGGTAAGCGCTATGGCCAGCCGGTGCTGCTCACGGTCGATACCCAGGCCATGTGCGCAGCGGGAGCAGTGTTCTATCAAGCGGACAACGGTGTCTGGCTGGTAGACCAGGTGCCGCCGGTGTATCTGTCACGCCAGGCAGAAGAATAAGCCTGCAAGGAGCGGCCTTGTGCCGCCCGACCAGTTTAAAGGGGGCCAAGCGTTTCGTTAGTAAAGTACCGCGTATCCTTATCAATCGCGGGCTCCATCCCGCCATAAAATACAGGTATCGAGAAACGACCCGCCAAGCCCGACACATATGCATGCAGCGCCTGCATGATATCGCGCAGGTCGTCAGAAGGCGTACTGTTGAAGGAGAGTTCAATATCGAGGCGATCTTCCCACTTGATGACTCGTAGCAGCACCAACGGCAGGCTCACCTTACTGGATACATTGAATTCCCAGAGCCGCAGGCTCAGACATACCGACTCACCACTACCGTGCAATCGCTGCGTCACCGCCTCCAGGCTCTCCCCTCCTTGAACCTCGGAGTCTGCCGACAGCGAAAGATCAGAATGCGTTTTCGCCGAAGCCACGATCACCTTGAGGACAGCTTGCAACGCCACATCCGGCACGTGTTCCAACATGACTTCGTACACGACAGTCCCCCTTTCGGCCTATGAGGAGTATTTGCAAAATATTCACTTCTTAAGAGATTCGCAAGCGCACCGAATGCAATGATCCACCTGCTCCGCGCTGAGATAATAATCGGGATCGCCGCGCAATAAATCCTCATTTTCTGTAAAAGCGTCAAGATTGCCGAACAATTCGTCCAGCACAAGATAGACATCCTCGGGCAACACCCGCGACTCATTCTTGAACCGCCCAAAAAACACCTCAACAAACTGGCCCAAGGTACATTTGTCCGATAAATACTCTTCCATCAGACTAACATAAGGCAGCGCCACCTCACTCATACTCATCCCCTTTGCCAAGGTCCTCAAAAGCATATTTTAGGCCAAGACTTACCCCCTCGATTAAATTTCACTTGATGTACATTTGCACCGCACCCAACTCATTCTTCATCCCAAAAATTTCCCGGCGTTACATAAGCGCCGTCCTTTAGGACCTCACACCAACCAAAATACCGATGAAACATTTTCAGATCGACTATCAGATAACGATCTCCCTCCAGCGACGCCAGGCTGATTTCTGAGAGCGCATAGTGAGAGTACTCTCCACCTGTCCCTGGGATAACCCGCTGTTCAAGAGCCGTCCTGTCCCACTCCGTTACCGTTCCGCTGACGACTGGCAAAGGATCGAAAAACTCGATCTTAAAAGTCTCCGAAACTCTACAAAGGCAGGGGAGATATCGCAGCTCCAGCAACCTTTGACTTATAAGGTCTTGCTCAAAACAAATCGTCAAAATCATGTTTTCAACGCGCTCCTTGGCACGACTACTTCACTTGCATGAAATATTGAACTCCATGTGGGTCACGTATGGCTACAAGAGACCCCATCAGGAAATCGAAAAGCATCAAGCCTGGCCGTAAAGAAAGGCATGTCTGATGCTGCTCAGCCATTCCGCCAGGCTGACACTCTCGGAGTCCGGAGCGAAAAAGCATCCAACTTTGCATGTTACTAGATGTTCGAGATCATCGATGGAAAGCTTGGATGCCAAGAGGACCTCTATCTCCTGCGCTCCTGCTAACAGAGTGGCTTGCGGTTCATGCTTCAGCATGTCGGCTAAAGCTTCACTACTGTCAGTGTATTCTTCCGGCCAATCTTGATGAAAATAGCAACCAAGTAAATGGATGAGTACGGGAAATTCCATGATGTTCTTTGCCTCGGGTCCTCTGTGTCCCACAAAGGAGACTGATTTATTTCCACGCACTAATTTTGACGAGCCCTCTTCCCGCGCTAGACGTCCTTACCAAGGCCGAGCACCAGACGTCACCGCCATCTTGACCCTGCAACGGCAAAATTAGAGTTGGAACAAATTAATCTGTCCCCTTTCTACCCAAGCGACGAATCGGTCCCGCTTGGGCAAACAAGAATGTTGCGCTCAGGGAAGGTAATTCAAACCGCCATCCTGATCACACCTGCGAGTCGGGCGAGTTACTCTGGTCGTAGCTGAAAAAGGTCTTGACCTGCCCCCCCCCGTCGGTAGGAAAGGGTGAACGCGGTCCAGTGATCGCCTCGCTGGGCGGCGCTTTGCCGCAATTGTTTCACCAGTTTGAAGATCACCGCGCTATTGAAGTCCGTTTCAACATCCGTGATCTCAATGCCATTTCGCTCTGCCGTGAGCTGTGTTTCAACCCAGCTCTCTCCTACTTTGACCTCGTACTGAAACGCGTCATAGCCATCAACAATACCTTGATCGAGTATCGAGAAAAGCTCCTTAACAATGGATAGGTCTTCAGTAATCATCATTTTTTTACCGGTGGTGTATTGGGTTCGTTGTCAAACATTCGCGTCGTCTTGCGCCCGTTGATGGTGTAGGTAACCTCCAGGGCGTCGGGCCTCAACACGTTAGGATTGCTGCGTATGAAGGAGACAGTGGTCGGCCCTACCGTTTTTGTCGGATCGTTCAGCGCACGCTTGATCTCGTGCTCGTAGAAGACTTTAAGATCAAAGACATCTGTCCCCTTTTCTGCGCCCAGCTTCCAGCGCATGACTTCCTCGCCGATACCTTAAGCAACGGACTTCAACGTCGTCTTGTGCCATGCAAAGCCAGAAAGTCCAAAATTCTTCAAGTACGTCCTCATCCGAAACGGATTCTACGCAAAACCGATCTTAAGCGGTTCAAGCCTTTGATCAGTCATTTGAATTCCTGAGCATCCCACCCACTACTACCTCAGTTCTTTACCAAATAACCATGAAACCCCTTAAAACACTTCATGTCTAAGCAGCTTAAACCCCGCCTGCCTCATGACTTCCTCTAAAGCAGATGAGCGATCCGTAGCATTTATATAAAGCAGGACCTTATAGCCCGGATAATCTTGCTCTACCGCACCACCATCAAAAGGATCAACATTCAGCTTTATAACAAAGCTCTCTGCATCACCCCCACCCAACATATAATAAATACCTCCCTGGTAAGAGCTATCTCTTTCCTCGAAAATTCCCCCCAAAACTCGTTCTACATTAACTTTCGCCGAGAGAAGACCTAAATCTTTCGCCCCATATAAATCATACGCAACAGTCATTTTGGTAAGCTCACACTCGGTGCACGACTCGAGGCTGTTGCCGCAGAGTCATAAATCATGAAATTAACTTCACGCCCAGCCTGGGCGCTAAGCTTACTCGACAAATCCTTTAGACCAAGTGCCTGCAAGTCTCTCGAACTCAACGGCCCTGTACGGGTTCCGCCACTCCTCAAACCTATCCCCAAGGATCGGGCACGTTGTAGAAGCTCTGAGCCAGCCAAGGCAATATCAAAATCACTCACCCTACCAACGTCAAATGCTTGCCCAGTTTTAAAGCTCTGGCCAGTTACAGCACTTCCTTGAAGAATTGGCTCTACATTGCCATAGCCAGCACGGGCCAAACCATCTCGAGCATCCGCGCCAAATCGTGCAAAATCATCTGCACTTGAAAAACCTTTGGGAAGTACAGCCCCTTTTGCACCAATTACCTATATTATTTCTTATCACGTTTCCTCAGAGAGTACTCTTCCACATACTCCTTTGGCGGCAATGCCGTGCCAAAAAAATGCAGTTCGCCAGTATCTTTATCAACAAAAATCGGCCCATTCCCAACCAGTTGAAATGAAAAATCACCTGTCTCAACATACTGTTTAGAGTTGAAGCAAAATAGCCACCCATCAGGAAACCCTTCAGAATATGTTATAACCAGCGGAACTGGAGACTTACTCAAATGATTAACAACCATCTCCAGGGATTCTTCAAAACTTATCACTAGTTGGTCCTCAAAAACTTAAACGATGTGAACTTACTGAGATCAGCAACCTTGCCCGTCTGCCCATCTAAGAATCTGATAGTACCATTCTGGTTTACGACATTGAACACATGTCCAGGCTGACCAGGTCCATACGACCCATACACAATACCTCGCGCACCTGAGCCAATACCAATCATTTTCTGAGAAATATTATCCGCAGATGAGACCGATACAAATCTTGTACCAAACTGCTTTTCCAGTACTGTAATTGAAACGCCATCTGTTGATTTTATCGGAAGCGCCGAAGCTGGATTTCCAGCCAGAGTTGCATCAGTCGCAATTGAACAATTCACGCAGTTATGAGTTCGACCAGCTTCAGGAAAGCCTGGATTGACATTCTTAATCGAGCCAGCCGTTTCTTCGACCGCGCTACCTGTTCCTTTTGCACCGCTAGCGCCAAACCAGGATTTTATAGACTCGATGAGTCCGCTACCACCCCGTGCCAACCCGCGAACAGCCCCTACGCCAGAAAGCACCAAACCAGCCAGCTCAGCCTTCTCGAGCGTATCCAGCCGCTCGGCTTCCGATGCCGTTGGCGTAAACAACGAATCCTTGTCCGGAAACCGTTCTATGAAGGTATCGACCAATTCCACGGCCAGTGGATTGAGCTTATCCTTCCCCTTGCCGTGTTGCGCCGTCGACTCGAGGGCATCCACAAGCTCTTGCTGGCTCACCTTGCCACTACCCTCAGGGCAAGCGGTAGGCACCTGAGCGCATGCGTTCAGGATGCCCTTGGCATAGGCCTCGCCATTCTTGCGATGCAGGTCATGGTTGTACTGGGTGGCCGACTGCGCGATTTGCACGCCCTTGTCCAGCTCGCCGTTCACCGCAGCAGCAGCCACCAGCCCGGTCAGTTGCGACAACATCAAATGCAAGGGTTCGTTGCCCTGCGCAGCCGACGAGAGCGCATTGACCATCGCCTCGTTGAGCCCGGCAGCGGCCGCGCCGGTCTTGAAGTCGCCACCAGTGGCTTCGGCAATCAGACCGCCCACGATGGCGTGGGAGATGACCTTCGGCAAACTACCGCTCTCGAAGCTGAGCGTCTGGTCCCCCACCCACTTGAAGCCAGTGGCCATGGCCACTGTGCTGGCTTCGCCGGCAAGTGAAGCCAGCAGGTTGTCCTTGAGGCTGCCGCCATTGATGGCTGTGGAGATGCTGCCACTGATCACCGCGCGGCCACCGGCGCGGAGCGCGACATCGGATGCATGGCTCCAAGTCAGTACATTGTCGGGTGTGGAAACTGCTGGCAGTGCCTTTCCACCCTCAATGCTGACAGCACCTTTGTTGGCTGCCTCACTGGCCTTGAACCAATTTTTATCAGCGTACTGCAGTGCTCCTGCGACAGCCATGGCTGTCGCCGCGCTCTTCAAGCTCTCCTTGCTCAAGGTTTCCTTGAGTGCCGCGCCCAGATCGCCTTTGTTATTAATGGTGCTGACCGCACCGGTTGTAGCCAAACTGGTGGCACCTGCCAGGGGAACGCCCGTCAGACCGAATCCGACCGGACCCATGACCGCAGCCATCAGGATCGCAATCGCCAATTGCGCCGCTGGGCCCAATCCGGAGTTGGCGTACTTGAATCTAGTGTGCACCTCCTGGACCTGACGCCAGTCGACGCCACCTTGCGCTTCGAGATCCTTGAGCCAGGCCAGCTTGGGATCGGCCTTGACCATTGCATCGATGGACTCGTGCACCGTCTGTTGATTGATCTGGCGAACATCGGCGCGGATACTGCCCACAGCCTTGATCATCACGTCGCCTGTGGCCACCAGTTCGCTCTGACGCAAGGTTTCGTCGGTACGCCCCTTGCCCTTCATGCTGAACCAGCCCGCGTCGGACTTGCTCTTCTCGTGACTTTCCTGATGCAGGTCCTTGACCCCTTCGAAGGTGATGTCACCCCCGCTATCCAAGGTCAGGTCGTCGCCGCTGGTGAGCTTGGCCACCTGGTAACGCTGGTCGCCGCCACTCTCGAGGGTGAGATCGCCACCGGTGGTGATCTCGCTGCCGACATTGCGCACGTCGGTGACCTCGTCGCGGCGGGTCTTCTTCTTGCCCCAACTACCCTTGCTCTTCTTGTCGTACAGCGAGTAGTCGCTGTCGGTCTCGGCCAGCAGTTCCAGCTGGTCACCGGCATAGAGGTAGGCTTCGTCGCCGGCGCTGACGCGGCTGGAAATCAGCTTGAGGTCCTCGCCGGCGGTCAGCGAAATGTCGCCTGCGGCTGTGACACGGGTGCCGACTTGGCGGACGTGGTCTTTCTGGCGGGTGACCTTCTTGGTCTTGGAGTAGAAATGCTCCTCGTTGGCCGCCGAGGACAGGGTCATGTCGTTGACGGCGCTGATGGCGATATTGCGCTTGGCGTCCAGCTCGCTACCGATGGCGGCGAAGTCATGGCCGGCCTTCATGTCGATATCGCGCCCGGCGCTGATCTGCGAGCCGAACTGCTGTACCGAACTGCTGCGGTTGTTATGACCGCTTTGGTAGCTGTAGGTCTGCTCGGCTGAGCCGATCAGCAAATCGCGACCGGTGCGCACGTCGACGTCGCGGCCGGCCTGGAGCTTCCCGCCCACGTTGAGGAAATCGCGACCGATGCCCAGTGACAGGTCATGGCCGGCCTCGATCCGCGCGGCGTTGTCGAGACGCCCTTCGGTATAGAACATACCGCCCAGCATGGTCTGGGTGCGCTCGTTGATCAGGTCGCCAAACATCGTGTTGAGGACAACATCACGCCCGCTGATGATGCCGCCGGCACCGTTGAGCAAGGTGTCGCCGGCCAGCAGGTCGACCCGGCCACCGGCCTGGATCAAGCCGGCGTTGACCAGGTCCTTGCCGGCGATGGCCGACAAGTTGTTGCTGGCGCGCAGGGTGCCGCTGTTCCTCAGGCTTTCGCCGGCGACCAGGTTGATGTCCTTGCCTTCGATCAGCGCCCCGGTCGGCGCCAGGCGATCGTTGGCATGGGCCAGGTAGAGCACCGGCACCAGCACCTGCTCGCCGTTCACTTCATGCTTTTCGAGCCAGACAATGTCCTTGGTGAGCGCCGCCACCTGGGCGGAAGTCAGGGTGACGCCCACCGACAGGCCCAGTTGGTCGCGGCTGGCCACGGCGTTGTCCATCAGGTGGCGATACAACGCCTCGTCGGAGGTCTGGCCATCGATGAAGCGCTTGCCGGTGCGGGCGGTGACCGCCTGCTGGATCAGTTGCTGTTCGAAGTAGCCGTCGCCCAGGCGCTTCCAGCTCTGGTCCGGGTCGTAGCCAAGGTTGCCGAGCAGGTAGTCCGAGCTCATGAACTGCTTGAGGTCGGTGAGCACCGGGTCGGTCTCGACCAGGTACTTGTGCGGCTGCGGCGCGCGGCTGTTGGCCGGCAGGCCCTGGACCCGGGCGATGGTCTGCGGGCTGACCGCCGTGGTGGCGCTGGACACCGCCTGCGCCGCGGCCATGCGCACGTCCTGCAGCGCCGGAGCGGTGCCGGGCTGGATGATCGGGCTGGCGGTGTCGCGCTCGAGCGGGACAGCGGCATTGCCGGCGCCGGGCCGGGTGATCTCCAGTGCGCCGAGGCCGGGGCCGCTCACCTGGGTCGGTTGCAGCTGGGTGCCTGCGCTGACCTGCGTACGCCCTGGCTGATTGTCCGGCCCCTGGGCCTGGCCTGCCGCGGCAACGCTGGCCACATCGGCACGGGTATCCAGGCCAAGGCCCTGGCGCTGGTTGGCCGCGAGCTGGCGCTCGGTGCCCTGGATGGCGGTGATCGCGGCGATGTCCACCGTACGGCCCTGGACCACCGGCAACGGCTGCTGGCGCTGGGCCAGGTCGATGCTGGCGCCGCCGAGGGTCCAATTGCTCGGCGCCGGCGCGGCGGTGCTGGCACCGGCCTGGCTGGCGGCCTCGGCGCTCAGGCGGAACAGCCCGGTGCCACCAGTGGGCAAGGTGAAGCCGGGCAAGGTCAGCGGGTTGACCTGGCGCTGGGCAAGATCCGGCGGCAACTGTGCGTTGATCTTGACGACGTTGTTCCTGACCTGGCTGGCGGCCTGGGTGTCGGCGCCATTGAGCGCCAGGCTGGAATAGCCGGTGTTGCTGCGGGTCACGCCATTGTTCAGGGTCTTGGTAGCCGTGATCGACACCAGGCCCCCCGCCTGGATCACCGCGCCGGCGGCAACACCGGTGTTGGTCTGGGTTTCAGTCTTCGATATCTCGGTATAGGCAAGCAGTTGCGCCGGTAATGCGTAGCCAGAATTAGGCCGGTAATAAGGGTTGGCCTGGCCCGTGTCCTGCACCCCCATACCGAGGGTCTCTTTAGCGACATCCTCCCGGCCACGGCGTTTGTAGATGTACTCGAACTTGGTCTTGGAGTTGTACTTGGCGTATTCGGCGACCGCTCCGCCGGTACCGACCAGCCCCCTCCAGACCCCGCTTCTCTCGCTGTCTTCCGGGTTACGGAAAATACGTGTCCGGATCAGGCTCTCGGTTGAGGCGCCTTCGTTGTTGAACGTATCCGCGGCGATGTTGATCGACGTTGCCGCGCTGATAGAGCTGTGCTTGTTCTCGAATGCCCCGGCCTGAACGCTCAGCGCGCCTCCGGTATTGATCGATGCCGCAGGCGAGTCGCCTGTAGTGATACGTTCGATCTCCTCGGTCACGTAGTAGTTGAGATCGTAATGCCGGCCCTTGCAGTTCAGGCACTGGTACTTGATGGTCCCGGAAATCAGCCGCTCGTTGACCGCGAAGTTGTCACGGCGGTTGCTGAAGGTATTGGCATGCAAGCCCATCGCCCCGTCACTCTGCAGCGTGGCGGAAACGTTCTCGATCAGGCTCGCCCGCCCCTGCGCGGCATTGGCCGCCACCATCAGCCCGCCGAGGCTGTACACGGTGGCGAAGCGATTGGTGAAGCTGTTGGTCAGCAGGCGCATGTCGCCGCCGCTGGAAATCAGGCTCTGGCCCGCGGCGCTGCCTTCGTTGCGCAGCACCTGGCTGACCAGGTCGAGCTTGCCGGCGCTGCCCACCGTGCCGCTGTTGCCGAAACTACCGGCATTCAGGGTCATGTCGCGGCCCGAGGTGATCCGCCCCTGGTTGATGAAGGCACCGCCACTGCTGACCTGCACATCACTGGCCCCGGCGATGCGCCCGCCGCCCAGCACCTGCACACCGGCGGCGCTGAGGCCGAGGTTGCCCAGGCTGGTGGCCTGGCCGCTGCCGGCATACTGGCCGGTGAGCGCAAGGTCGAGCGTGCCGTTGCTGGCGATCAGGCCGTTGTTGGTCCAGTTGCCGCCGCGGCCCACCAGGCTGGTGCTGGCCAGCAACTGGCCGCCGCCAGTCAGGTTCAGCTCACCGACGTTGACGGTCAGGCGCGCGGCCTGGACCGCGCTGCTGTTGGTCCAACTGGCGGCGTTCAGGGTCAGGCCGCCCAGGGTAACGATGTCACCGCCAGCGTTGCCCAGGTTGGCCATGCCGATCTGCAGCTCGCCGACCCCGCCATGCAGCAGGCGCCCGCCGGCGTTGAGGAAGCTGGCGGCCTGCAGGGTGAAGTCCTGGCTGGCGACTTCCAGCACGCCATTGCGGTTGTCCAGCACGCCGCCCAGTTGCAGCGTGGTGTTGCCGGCGCTGCCCAGGCTGCGCAACTGGCCGCCCTGGTTGTTCAGGCTGGCGGCGCTGAGGCCGATGCGGGTATCGCTCTCGACGATGCCGCCGACGTTGTCGAAGGCGCCACGCAGGGTGAAGTCCAGCGCCTGGCCGGCCAGTTGACCACCGGCGCCGTTGTCCAGGTCGTTGGCGTCAATGCTCACCTGACCCAGGCCGTACAGACCGCCACCTCGGTTGTTCAGGTTGCCGGTACGAATCTCCAGTGCGCCAGCCTGCGCGGCCAGGCGGCCACCGCTATTGTCCAGGCCGCCCAGGGCGATCAGCTTGAGCTGACGCGCCTGCAGCGTGCCGCCCTGGCCGTTGCGCAGCAGGCCACCGACCTGGGCATCGAGCACGCCCTGCAGGCTGGCGATGATGCCACCCCGGTTGTCGACACTGGCCGCCTTGAGCAACAGGTTGCCGTCCTGGGCGATCAGCTTGCCGCCCTGGTTGTCGACGGCGCCGCCGCTGCTAAGGTCGATGGCGCCCTTGGCCTGCACGATGCCGGCCTGGTTGCCGAGGCTCGCGGCCTTCAGGGTGATGGCGCCAGCCTGGCTGTGCAGCAGCCCGTCGCGGTCGTTATGCAGTTCCCCGCCGACATTCAGGCTCAGCGCCGCGTTGGCGGCCAGGGTGCCTTTGTCGCTGTTGTCGAGGCTGGCGCCATTGAGGTCGAGGTAGGTGCGGCTGATCAGGCTGCCGCCCTGGTTGGCGATGGCCGCGTTGCCGCGGATCTGCAAGCCGCTGCTGGCCAGCAGGGTGCCCTGGGCATTGTCGAGCTGGCTGGCGAGGTCGAGGGTCAGCGTATCCAGGCCGACCAAGGTGCCGCTGCGGTTGTTCAGGCCATTGGCCTGCAGGCTGAACGCGCCACCTGCATCCACGCGTCCGCCCTGGCTGTTGTCCAGGCTGCCACCGCGCAGGTCGAGCTGCTGGGCGCCGGTACTGGCCAGGTAGCCGCCACGGTTGTCCAGGCCCGCGGCCTTGATGCGCAGCTGACCCAGGCTGACCAAGGCGCCAGCGTTACGGTTGTCGAGGGCGCCTGCCAGGGTGACGGCCAGGTCGCCGTCGCGGCTGGACAGGGTGCCGTTGTTGCGGTTGTCCAGGCTCGCGGCATTGACGCTCAAGCCCTGCCAGCCGGAGATCAGGCCGCCCTGGTTGATCAGCGACGCGGCACCCAGGGACAACTGTTGGCTGCTGATCAGCCGGCCGCCGCTGTTGTCCACGGCGCGGGCAGCGAGGTTGAAGCCCAGCGGGCTGGAGATCTCGCCCTGGCGGTTGTCCAGGTCGCGCAGGTTGCTCAGGGTCAGCTGGCCCTTGGTGTGAATCAGGCCAGCACGGTTGTCCACGTCGCCGCCGGCAATGCCCAGCAGCAGCGCCAGGCTGCTCTCGCCAACCAGGCGGCCGCCCTGCTGGCTCAAGCTGTGCGCAGTGACCTGCACGGCGCCCTTGGCGGAGATTTCACCGCCGGCGTTGCGCAGCGCGGTCGCACCCAGGGTCAAGCTGTCGAGGCTGTTGATCAGGCCGTTGTCGCCGTTATCCACCGCCCCGTCACTGATCAATGCCAGGTGCGTGGCGGCGAGCAGTTTGCCGCCCTGGTTGTCCAGGCCGTTGCTGGTGACGTTCAGTTGCCGGCTGGCGCTGACCTGGCCGCCCTCGCGGTTGACCAGTTGCCCGGCGATGTCCAGGGTCAGGTCACCGCGGCTGGTCACTGCCCCACCGCTGTTGTCCAGGCGCTGCGCCTTGACCGACAGGCTGGCGGCGGCGATCTGGCCCTTGAGGCTGGTCAGCGCGCGCTCGACCACCAGGGTCAGGCCCTGCTGGCCGAGCAGCTTGCCGTTGCTGTTGTCCAGGGTCGTGGCGGCCAGGGCAAATGCATTGGCGCTGGAGATCTCGCCACCGCGGTTGTCGACAGCGGCGAGGCGCTTGAGCAGCAACTGGCCGGGGGTGTTGATCAGGCCGCCCTGGTTGTCGAGTTGCCCGTGGTTCAGGTCCAACTCCACGCTGCCGTCGGCGAACAGCGTGCCGCCGTGCTGGCGCAGGCCATCGACATTGGCGACCAGCGTTTTTGCGGCGGTGATGCGCCCACCGCTGTTGTCCAGCAGGCCAGTGTCGATCCGCAGCAGGCTGCCGCTGGTCAGGCGTGCGCCGGCCTTGTTGTCGAGGCTCGTGGCGGAGACAAGCAAGTCACCCTTGGCACTGACCAGGCCTGCCTCGCTGTTGTCCAACTGCGTGCCAGTCAAGGTGATCTTGCCGTCACCGAGCAGCTTGCCACCCTGGTTGCTCAATGCGCCCTTGCTGGCAGCGACGAGGTCCCCGGCACTGGAGACCAGGCCTGCGGCATTGCTGATGCTGGCAGCATCGAGCGACAGCGCGCCCTCGCTGGCAAGGGAGCCTTTGTCGTTTATCAGCTCGGCGCTGAACAGCGCCGAGACATCCGCCTCGCCGCGCACCTCGCCCTGGGTGTTGTCCAGGCGTTTCCCGTGCAGGGTCAACGCGCCATCAGCGGCGATCAGGCCGAGGCGGTTGAGCACCGCCTGGTGCTCCACCGTCAACGCGCCTTTGGCCTTCACCAGGCCGCCGTCGCTGTTGTCCAGCGTCAGGCCCGCGAGGTGGACGGCGCCCTGGCCGGAGATTTCCCCGTTGCGGTTGTCCAGTGTCGCGGCCTTGACGTCGAGCAGGCCGGTGGCGGCCAGCAGGCCCTTGGCGCGGTTGTCGAGCTGGTCGGCGGTCAGGTCCAGCACGCCGGAGGCCTCGACTTCGCCGGCCTGGTTGTGCAATTCACCCAGGCGTGCGCGCAGGTCGGCCCTGGCAGATAGCTGGCCCTTGCCGTTGAGCACGGTGGCAGCTTCGAGCAGCAACAGGCCCTCGGCCGAGACCACGCCGGCCTGGTTGTCCAGCTGGCCGAGGACCTTCAGGTCGATGTCGCCCAAGCTGTTGAGCGTGCCCTTGGCGTTGTTCAAGGCATTGGCGCGCAACACCAGCTGGCGGGCGCTGACCATGCCGGCGACGTTGTCCAGCTGCTGGGCGATGCGCAGGGTCAGGCCCTGGCTGCCAAGCAACTTGCCCGCGCTGTTGTCGAGGCTGTCGGCAACCAGTTCGTAGTTCTGGTTGCTGGTGATCTGGCCGCCACGGTTGAGCACTTCGCCGAGGTTGTTCAGCAGCAGCTGGCCGGGGCCGCGGATCAGGCCGTCGCTGTTGTCCAGCTTGCCGTGGTTGAGGTCGAGGCTGAGGCTCTCGAGGCTGAACAGCTCACCGCCCTGCTGGTCGAGACCGGTGACACTGGCCAGGACCTGACGCCCGGCAATGCTGCCACCGGCCTGGTTGCCGACGCTGGTTGCGCCGAGGTCCAGGCGCTGGCCACTGCTGAGCAGGCCACCCTGGCCGTTTTCCAGGATGCCGGTGCGCACCGTGCTGTTGCCTTCGGCGGTGATCCGGCCCTTGTTGCGGTTGTCCAGGCTGGCGGCGGCCAGCTGCAGGTGGCCGTCGGTCTCCAGGGTGCCGCCCTGGTTGTCCAGCGCCGTGGCACTGGTAACGCTCAGGTCGCCCTTGCTGGTGACCTTGCCCGCCTGGTTGAGCAGCGTGACACCTTCGAAGGTCAGGCTGCCGGCACTGTCGATCAGGCCGTTGTGGTTGTCGACGACGGCATCGCGCAGCGGTTGGCCACGGTCCTGCAGCACTACCAGCAACGAATGTCCGGCACCCAGGCTGCCACCCTGGTTGTCCAGGCGCGCCCCCCGCAGCTCGACGTCACGACCGGACACCAGGCCCTTGTTCTGGTTGACCAGGCGCGCCACGGTCAGGGCCAGGCGGTTGTCGGCGATCAGCCGGCCAGCGTCGCTGTTATCCAGCTGCTCGGCCTGCACCAGCACCTGCGTCTGGCTGGCCAGGCGGCCGCCCCTGTTGTCGATGTCGGTTACCTGCAGGTCGACACCGGCATTGCCGACCACTATCCCTCCGGCGCGGTTGTCGAGCGCGGCGCCGCGCAGGGTCAGGCTGCCCTCGGCGACCAACTCGCCGCCCTGCTGGCGCAGCGTGCCGACGCGGGCATCAAGGTTGCCGCGGCTGGCGATGCGCCCTTTACCGTTGTCCACCTCGTCGGCCTCGAGGTCTAGGGCCGCGGTGGCACTGAGCAGGCCTTCGCGGTTGTCCAGCCGTGGGCCTTTGAAGGCCAGTACGGCGTTGCTGCGCAGCACACCTTTGCGGTTGTCCAGTGCATCGACGAACAGTTGCAACTGGCGGTCGGCGTGGATGACGCCGTGCTGGTTGTCGGCGCTGGCGCTGCGCAGGGTGAGCAGGTCCTTGCCGGAAATCAGCCCGGCGCGGTTGTCCAGGCGGCCGAGTACCAGCTCGATCAGGCCCAGGGCGCGGACTTCGCCGCCCTGGTTGTCGAGCAGGCCGCCGATATGCGCCTGGATCCGCCCATCGCTGGCCAGGTTGCCGCCTTCGCGGTTGTCCAGACTGGCAGCGCTTACCTGCAGG
Organism: Pseudomonas sp. BJa3; assembly: GCF_026343815.1. Lineage (NCBI taxonomy): Bacteria > Pseudomonadati > Pseudomonadota > Gammaproteobacteria > Pseudomonadales > Pseudomonadaceae > Pseudomonas > Pseudomonas sp. BJa3. The sequence goes on from NZ_JAOXMC010000019.1 coordinate 97,227, forward strand.
TCCTTCTGTGACAGCAGTGTGCCGTTGCGGTTGTCCAGTGCCCCTTGCACGGTGAGCAGGGCCGCCTGGTCGCCGATGATGCCGCCGTCGCGGTTGTCCAGGCTGCCCGCCTCTATTCGCGCGACCGCGCCGCTGGACAGCTCGCCGCCGACGTTGGCCAAGGCGCCGGTGACCTGCACGGTCAGGCCATGCTCGCCACCGAGGGTGCCGTCGTGGTTGTCGAGGCTGGCCGCGCTGGCATCGAGCCGGCTGCTGCTGACCAGGCCATTGACGTTGCGCAGCACCTGGGCGATCCGCACTGCCAGGGCCTGGTCACTGAGCAGGCTGCCATCACCGTTGTCCAGGCTCGCCGCGTTCAGCTCGAAGGCGCGGCTGCTGGAGATTTCGCCACCCCGGTTGTCGACGCTGCCCAAGCGCTTGAGCAGCAGTTGGCCGGGGGCGCGGATCAGGCCGCCCTGGTTGTCCAGGTGGCCGCCCGCCAGGTCCAGGGTCAGGTCGGCGTCACTGGCCAGCTTGCCACCGCCATGCTGGTCAAGACGCCCGACTTCGGCGAGCACCGCGCCGTGGGCGCCGATATGCCCGCGTTCGCTGTTGTCCAGCTGGCCGGCCTTGAGGGCCAACGCCGCGCCGCTGGTGAACTTGCCGTCCTGGCGATTGACCAGGGTGTCGGCCGTCAGCAACAGCGGGCCCTTGCCGGTGACCAACCCCTTGCCGCTGTTGTCCAGGCGCTGGCCGCTGAAACCGACGGCCTGGCCGCCGCTGACCACGCCGGCCCGGTTGTCCAGGTCACGTGCCTGCAGGCTGATGTCGCCTTGCGCGGCCAGGCGGCCGAGCCGGTTGTCCAGATCGCCGCCGAGCAACAGGGCCAGGCCCTGGCGAGCCTCGATAACACCCGCGTGGTTACCCAGGCTTGCCGCCTGGAAATCGAGCGTCTGCCCGGAGATACGCCCCTTGGCGTTGTCCAGTGCCTGGGCGATACGCAGGGTCAGCGACTGCTGCGAAAGCAGCTTGCCGCCCTGGTTGTCCAGGGCCTCGGCGGTGAGGGTATAAGCCTGGTCGCTGGAAATCTCGCCGCCACGGTTGTCGACCCGGGCCAGCTGCTGCAACAGCAGCACGCCGGGCGCGTTGATCAAGCCGCCCTGGTTGTCGAGCAGGCCGTGGTTCAGGTCCAGGCGCAGGTCCGCGCCGCTGGACAGCTGGCCACCATTTGCCTGGCGCAGGCCGTTGATGCGGGCGACCAGCGACTGGCCGGCGTGGATACGCCCGGCGTCGGTGTTGTCCACCTGCCCGGCGTTCAACTCGAGCCCCTGTGCCGCGTAAATCTGCCCGCCGGCGTTGACCAGGCCGGCGCTGCTGACCTGGGCCTGGCCCTGGCTGCTGATCTGGCCGCGATCGTTGGTCAGCGCAGCGCTGCCCAGTTGCAGGCGCTCGGCGGCCACCACGGTACCGTCGCGATTATCCACGGCGCCCGTGCTGGCAATGGTCAGCTGCCGGTCGCCCTGCAGGCGCCCGGCTCGGTTGTCGACGCTGGCCGCGCTCAATTGCAGGTCGGCGGCGCTGATCTCGCCACGCTGGTTGTCCAGCGCGCCATCCAGGTGCAGCTGGGTTGCCTCACGCGCCTTCAGCTTGCCGTCGGTGTTCAGCAGGCTGCCTGCCCGCAGGTTGAGGCCTTCGGCCGAGACCAGACCACGGGCGTTGTCCAGTAACTGGGCGATACGCAGGGTCAGCCCCTGCTCGGCGAGCAGCTTGCCGTCCTGATTGTCGAAGCTGTCGGCCTCCAGCACGAAGGCTTGCTGGCTGGAAATTTCACCGTGGCTGTTGCCGACCGTGGCCAGGTTGCGCAGCAGCAAGGCGCCCGGGCTTTGCAGCGTGCCGCCCCCGTTGTTCCAGTGGCCACGCGAGAGATCCAGTGTCAGCCCCTGGGCGGCGCTGATGCGCCCCTGGCGGTTATCCAGGCCGTTGCTGGTAAGCAGCAGGCTGCCGTTGCCGGCGACCTGCCCTTGCAGGTTGACCAGGCTACCGGCCTGCAGCACCAGGTTCCGTTCGGCCAGCACCCGGCCACGGCTGTTGTCCAGTTGGCCGGCAACCTGCAATTGCAGGCCACCACGGGCCTGCAGGGTGCCGTCCTGGCTGAGCAGGGTCGCGGCGTTCAAGGTCAGTTCGTGGCCGGCGATCAGCCCGGCGGTGTTGGCCAGTTGTCCGGCGATGCGCACCTGCAGGTCGTTGCCGCCGAGCAGTTTGCCGGAGCTGTTGTCCAGCTGCCGCGCCACCAGCGCATAGGCCTGGCCGGCGGAAATCTCGCCGCGCTGGTTGTTGACCGTCCCCAGTCGTTGCAGGGTCAGTTGGCCCGGGGTGGTGAGCAGGCCACCTTCGCTGTTGTCCAGGTGGCCGTCCGTCATGTCCAGGGTCAGCGCCTTGGCGCCATGCAGTTGGCCAGCGCCACGCTGGTCGAGCTGGCCAAGGCGCGCCGTGGCCTGGCCGTCGCTGGCGATGCGCCCGGCATTGCGGTTGTCGACACTGGCGGCCTGCAGTTGCAGGTCCTGCCCGGCCGCGAGGGTGCCGCTGCGGTTGTCCAGCTGCCCGGTGACGGCGATGTCCAGCGCCTGGCCGGCACTCAGCTTGCCGTTCTGATTGTCCAGCTGATTGGCGCGCAGGGTGTTGCGCGCCTGGGCCGACAGCTCGCCATTGCGGTTGTCCAGGGTCTGCGTGGTGACGCTCTGGGTCTGGCCGGCGCTGACCAGCCCGCCCTGGTTGCCCAGCGACTGGCTGGCCTGCACAACATGGTTGCGCCCCGCCAGCGCCCTGCCCTGGGCGCTGTTGTCCAGGTTGGCGGCGGCGATGTGGCTGTCCTGCCCGGCACTGAGGGTACCGCTGCGGTTGTCCAGGCGCCCTTGCACCTGGACGGCCAGGTCGCGGCTGGCGACGATGCTTTTGCCGGTGTTGAGCAACTGCCCACTGGCGACACTCACATCACCCACGGTGTTGCGACTGCCGTCAGCATTCACCCCTGCCTCGATCACACCGAGGTTGGCCAAGGTGCCAGCCGCCTGAAGGCTGACCCGGTTGCCGGCGGTGATGGCCTGGCGCGAGGTCAGGTCAGCGCTGCTGCGCACCTCCACCTCGGCGGCGCCGTGTACCGGCCCTTGCAGGTCCATGCCTGCGGCCTGGAGCTTGACCGCACCACTGGCGCTGGCCTGGGTCATGGTCAGTTGGCCGTTGGCGTCCAGGCGGATATCGCCGCCACTGGCTGCCACATCACCCGCCAGCCGCACACCGACACCCGCCTCGGTGCCCACCAGGCGAATGGCCCCGGCGTACATGCCGCCCAGGGCGCTGGAATCGATGGCCAGGGCCGGCGCGTCGGCGGCATTGCCGGCGCGCGGGGTCGCGGCCAGGGTCTGGGCGTCGACATCGTTGCGCCCGGTGATGACGTTCAGCTCACGGGCGCGCAACTGCGCATTCAGGCGTGCCGAACGGGTGATGATGTCGAAGCGCTCGACGTTGTCGGCATTGAGCCCGGCGCCTTCCAGCGCAACGCTGCCGCCATCCACCTGATAGCCACTGACCGCGCCATGGCCATCGAGCAGCGGTTTGCCGGTGCTCAGGGTCACCTGGGGCGTGTTGATGAAACCACAACCATCGCAGGTGATGCCGTGAGGGTTGGCGACGATGACCTTGGCCGCATGCCCGGCCACTTCGGTGTAGCCGCGCAACTGGCTGGCGTTGGCGCCGTTGACCTCGTTGAGGATGACGTTGGCCGCGGTGCCCTGCAGATTCGGGTTGCCGAGGATGATGCCGCCCAGTTGGGTGGCCTGGGTACGCTCGGTGGCGTTGTTGAGGATCAGCCCCTGCTGGCCGACGTTGTAGTCGCTGAACTGGTTGTGCGACAGGCCGCTGCCGTTGGGCGCGGCGATATTGACGATCGGCACGCCGTTGCCCGCCTGACCCAGGCTGGTGCCCGGCCCGCTGACCACCACGCCTTCGGCGGCCTGTGCCCACAGCGGCTGCCAGAACATGGCGTTGGCCAGCAGGAACGCCAGGCCGCGCTTGGGCAAGCCGCAGAAGTGCTCACGGGGCTGAACTACGGCCGAGCGTTGGCGGGCCAGGAAGGCAAACAGGCGGACGTCCATGTCAAATCTCGCGGGTCAGGCATTCAAATGCACGCCCAGGGGCGAAAGCGCCGGGCGAATCGTCTGGTTCAGCAAGTCGGTTGGGGCTCGGAGCGTGGCTGCACAAGCGCTGCAAACTGGCGCGGATACTATTTGGCCATCATTTTGGCGTCAATTTGCCATCATTGAGTTTTTTCGGGATTCTCTTGCAGGCCAAGCCAAGACCATTGAGATAGAGCGGACGGGGCCAGAAAAAAATTTTCAGCACATTCGAATGGAGTGCGCCAGGGCCACGGAGTGGGAACTGCTGGCAATCCCACCCCGCAGGTGCAAGCGAGCCTTGCGGTCAGTGCGCCATCCCCAGCTCCGCATCATCCATCAACGCCTTGGCCAACGCGCTGAGATAGTGCGCAGCCCAGACCATTCGCGGGTCTTCATCCATCACCCCGACCAAGGTCAGGTGCCGCACGTAGTCCATCAGCTCCGACGCCTGTTCGCGGGCATGCTGGCATGGGATGCCAGGCTCGATGCAGAACAGCGGTTGGGCATCCTTGCCCTCGCCCTGGTAGAAACGGGTCTTGCCCGGCGTGAGCTGGGTCTTGCCATTGTCTGTGGTCATGTTCGACCTCCCTGAAAACGTCGTCGGCTAGTGCAGCGTGCGGGGCTCGCTCGGCGCTTGTGCCGAATGCTGCACCTGGGTCAGGGCGGATTCGAGCAACGTGCGCACCGCCTCCATCTCGTGGGCGGCGGCCAGCATCAGGATCGCGCCGGGCGACCTGGGCTTGAGCTGCACGGCCTGGTTGGCCACCGTGAGGGCGCAGAAGGCGTACTCGATGGCGCGTACCAAGGTGTCTTCGAGGAAGTGGGCGTGGTCTTGGGGGGAAGGTGGATCGGGGACAATCTTCAGCATGCTCGTACTCCAACAATGGTTGAGGGTTGAGCTGTCAGCTGAGCTGCTGTCAAACAGTCGGGTGGCAGCTGTACGCGGGTTGACAGACCGAGATTGTTGGCACTCGGCGCACACTAGGTGCCCACACGTACAGCCGCCATTGAGCGAATGCACACGAGGACAACAATCGACGGTCTGTCAAAACCGGCCACTGAATTGGCAGCGGCTGGCCGAGACTAGAAGCCGAGGTGGCCTGGGGCAAGGGCTGAAAGGCGGTAAAAGCATGCTTCGGAAATGGACTACAAGGAATAAGGAAATTCCGATTCTTATCCTTGCTCCAGATGCAAAAAAACCAGAACGGCGAGGCTGTCACAGCAAAGTCACGTGCGAAGCTGTCGTGGTTGAACGCTACAACCTACACGTTTTAAGCTGTTCGATGACAGCAGCCACGGTACCTGTCTCAAGCTTTAAACCTTCTACTGTATTCCCATCATCCCGTGACCAAACCAGTCGATCGCCATCCCGTTCCATTTTGAAATACATCATGAAACCAGAATCTTCAGCTTCAGTAGCCGAAAAATCTGCGATTCCTGGTAGCAGATCGCCGATCCCCCCCGAAAAGTAGGCCCTGGCGTTGTCGAAAACTTCTCGATCCTCATACATTAGATCTGCAGTAGAGTCAGGCAATCGGATACCGGAGAAGAAACTCAGCGCTGAACGCAACTCCAACGCTTCTACAGCATCGAAAATACGTACTCCACCGGCATACACGCAAAGCACACCATTTCGCCAACTGTCACCCTGCACATTCCACGCATCAATTACCTGGAACTGCACGGCGAACCTATCCGGATCACCTGCAATCACTTGACTCTCACTTGAAAGGCACAAAACGATAAGGGACTACCCCTGCACTGGGAAAACCCTCTGGCAAAATACATGAGTGAATCTCTCTTCTGAATAGTTTGCATAAAAATTCAATACAACCACAGGCAATTAGATCCTCCTCTCCCTGGTCCACACTGTGGAGCGCGACGGACCAAGAGTCTGGTTCGCCTTTGACGATCCACACCAGAGTCTCGCCATTTTTGGTGAATCCCCAAGGCCAGAATGCCCCCTCAGCAGGGTAGCCAGGCCTAGGATAGTCGCTAGGAAACTTAGCTTTCATCACCGCATAAGATTCACGAAAGTAATCGCCTTTATCAAAATTCAGATCTCTACTGCTGGAGAATGGATCGATTACCCACAAAAAATCGTCGATGCACCCCGCGCCGAAACGCTCGATGAAAGCCTTGTAGTCAGCAGGTAAACGGATGCCATGATCATTTTCCACCCTCGTCCAGTCGGGGTTAGGGTAAGCAGGAGAATCCGGCGGAGGCAACATCTTCATTAGGTCGGCAAGCATTACTTGACTCCATTAATATTTGAGATCAAAAAGCGGACGATATTATTTTATAGGCTACAACTTCGACACACCCGCCCCAGCGCTCGAAGTCCTCACCAATACCCTAAGCAGCAGGCTTAGGCGTCGTCTTAGCCATGCAGAAGAAAAAATTAGAGCAGCCAAATAATCTGCCCTTTTCTGCCACTCCCTATTTTTCATCCTTCGCTAATTTAATCACCATTCTCTAATGCCTCCGGATGAAACCTCTCTCCTCGCACGCAAATCTCCCGCCACTCTTCGACAGTAAGTGAAACATAATTAGAACTTGAGTAAAATACAAACGCTAACTCCCCAGCTGAATTTACGGAAATTTCCATAAAGGGCCCGCCACCTCCCTCCTTGTATACGCACAGATAAGGAAAATTACTATTTACATCACCAACTTTTTCAAACACTAAACCGTTCATGGCCTCACTCACCTAAACCCAATAAACTTACCATCGACGCCCCAATTTGCAGCTCTACCGTCTGGCAACGTATAAGTCACACAACCTGCTGGATAGCGATCTCCCTCCCCGCGTCCCTAGAAACATAAAGGGGACAGATGTATTTTCCATACTCTAGTTTTGACGCCCCGGCTTCCAGCACGTGATTTCCTCACCGACATATTAAGCAGCGGGCTTCAACGTCGTCTTGGTCATGCAAAGACAGAAATTAGAGTTGAAAAATAAATCCGCCCCCCTTTTCCACCAAAAAATTACATAATCCGCTCTTAAAACTCAACATCCAACCTATCCACCACCCAACTAACATCACAACCATCCAAATAAAAAAATTCACTTTCAAACACATCATCATCAAACACAACCCCCTCAATCTCAAGCCCACCCTTAGAAAGCTTCCCCTTCAATAAATATGCATATCCATTTAGCGAATAAAAACCATGCTCACTTCCACCTTCCAGCCTTACCACATCATAATCACCCATGACATTTGGCGTAATGTCAACCTTGTAGACCTTGCCACTTTCTACTTCTGCGGACAAACTGCAATACCCAAAACATATAACCCCCCATCGTCCGAGACGTAGTACAACCTCACCTTCAGTTTCGCAAGGCCACTTTACCACCTGAGCTTCAGCTATCATTCCAGGACTTCCCTTACAACCTTTCCCGTAGCACTACCGCTCAGGGCCTTCCAAATATCCTCACCACCTTGAACATGTATTGCTGTTATTTTTCCGTCAGAATTTATCCCAACAAACCCAAACTTTGCCGCACCCCTAGAGTTATTACCAACAAAATTAACATATGCAGATCTATACTCACCAACCGCCTTATAGAAACACTCAACCTTTTGCCCCATCAGAATTATATCTCTACCCACCCCATATAAGCATTCACATCTACAGCACCAGGCTCCCTCCCATGATTATCAAAGCGAGACACCATCTTACCCTCGCTAGCGAATTCTCCATCCTTCGCTATTTTAGCCCTTAACACAGAGCCGAGTTTTCCCGCCTTGTCATCCAAGCGGGTCTGGTCACTGATAGTTGGCACTGTGTTTTTGGCGATCTCTTCGTCGGCAAAGATGCTCAGCATCAAGCCTGGGTTGAGCTGGTCAATCGGCGCTACATAACTTCCATTGACGACGACGCCGTCCAACTGCTGCCCCCCGTATGCGTGATGATGTCACGCTGATCAGCACCATTGTAGCCATCAGTGACTGGATGTTTCCCATCTCGAACGGCTGGATTTTCATATACCGTTTTGGTATCGAACGGGTTAATCGGGAAGCTTCCCCTGCCCTTGCCGTGAAGCCACCACCCAGTGCCATTCGGGACAGATTTATTTTCACCACTCTAATCTTTACCGCCCCTGCATGACTGCTAGGCCCCTTCATCTGCAGGGACCGAAATTAGAGCAGGTAAAATAAATCTGTCCCTCGTCGGCTTATCTGCAACGTTCCACTTCAGGGCAATCAACACTTTCCACCCACAATTTAAGCACTAGGTCTCGCCGTCACCCCAACCATAAAACAGCATAAATTATAGCAACACAAATTAACTCGCCTTACTTTGCCTTTAGTCCATCTTAAAAAAACGCTTCATGTGCGCGGCAAGCCCCGCCATATCTTCATATGCCTGCTTTCCGAAACCAGGATCATTTTTAGCCAGAAACTGCTTCGCAGTTTCACCTTCCTGATTTGCCTGCTCCGTCACATCAAATAAACGCTGAGGTGCAATAACCCAACTATGGCGCCCATCCTCTCTGCCCTCGCCGATCATCGCCCACTTCAAAAGCCCCTGATAGATATCCACACACTTGATTAACTCAGCAACAGCCGTAACATCCTCATCAACGAAGCGAAAACAAATTGATGGAGGATATTGAACCTGACTCCTGATAAATAACCCGGCATGTGTTTTTACAACATACTCACTGGCAGCCCCTTTACGCCATTCCGTCTCTCCCAAACACTCAATGACTTCTAAAATTGGGCGCCCTTCACGCTTTGCACTTATACCCATCACCTGAGCCCTTTCAACTTTTCAGAGATCTTTATTCCGTCACTATTTAGTCCTTTAATATGCTTTTCCCAATCACCTTTTGGTATCGGCTGTTTAGAAAGCCTAGGATCATAGACATAACGATCATCCGTATACACTTGATGGTACCATTGATCCGGCTCGGTCTGCCCATTTTCATAGACGTTCAGCCCAGCAATTGAAAGCGGACGTACCTCTATGATTTTACCCTCCCCACCTGCAGCTTTTAACAGCTTGATTGCGATCTCTGAACAATCTGTACTCGTGCATTTCACCATACCCTTGATGAGATCACTGTTCATGGCATCGACCACGGCTTGGTTAGGCGGAAAGCCAGGGTTGACCGGACGAAACGGAATATCAATCCCGATGACTTTATCGCCATCACTACTTTCAGCAAAAAGGGGACAGATTTATTTTCCATACTCTAATTTTGACGCCCCGGCTTCCAGCACGTGATTTCCTCACGAACACCTTAAGCAACGGGCTTCAACGTCGTCTCGGCCATGCAAAGGCAGAAATTAGAGTAGAACAAATAAATCTGTCCCCTCTTCTGAAATTCGACACACCCAGTTTCCAGTACCCGGCGCCTCCACCGACACCTTAAACACCAGGCTTCACCTTCGCCTTGGCTATGCAAAAGCAGAAATTAGAGCAGGGCAAATAAATCCGTTCCCTTCGTCAACCGTTTTTCTTCAACTATTACAGATCTGTCAATCAAGTGGATGCTCTCTTACATAGGCCTGCAAGTCCTCGAATGCTATACCCGGTGCACCTGCCGCCAACCACACCTGGAACTCTGCAGGATAGGGCGACAGCACTTGGCCATCAGCGATCTGAGGCTTCGTCACCTTTCCATACCGCGTGACAAATCTGAGATGCGTTACAACAAGCACCCAGATTCTTCTCAGCCCAGGTAATTCCGGCACCCCCTGAGAAGCATCGGTCAGGTACGGAGACTCCCCCTCGACGAAAGCGAGAAGATCACCCGCCCTGCCCTCCTTAATCAAAGCATGAATCAACTCTACCTTTTCCATAATGTTCTGTAGGCTTCGCGTTGTACTAGCCATGCAAATGCGGAAATCAGAGCAGAACAAATATATCTGCACCCTTTCTTACTACTGCCTGCACTCAACACTTCACTGACTATTAGAGTCATCAGGATTTGCTGCAACCTCTGCCAGACAACAACCCAGATCAGACTGCGACTTTACTCCAGTCACTCTGCCACTAGTACACATCATAAATCTAACTTTCGAATAGCACCTTGACCCTCAGCATCAAACCCCTCTGGCCATAGAGTTTCATTATCGAAAATCGCGGAGGCAAATTCCGCTCCTTCCAACCTTGCTCCACGAAAATCAGCGCCGCACAGGTTCGCACCACGGAAACATGCGCTCCCCAGATTGCCATCCTTCAAGCAAGAGGAAACCAAATATGCATCACTGAAATTAGCGTAAACTGCCAGCACCCCCAAAAAATCAGCTTTCCGTAAATAAGCCCTGACAAATAGCGCATTAGCCAATACTGCCTTCTGCATAACGACAGCCTCCAACCGAGCATCAATAAACGATGCATTTCTAAGATCGGCCCCTGTAAAATCTGCTGAACTAGCATCCTTAGCATCAAAAATAGCTCTGTGAAGCTTCATATCGGCCAAATCTGCCCCTTCGAGCTTTTCCAAGTCCAAAGGCATTGATTCGCCGGTCTCAAAACTGATAGTAATCATCGGTTACCCCAATCGTCTTTATCAATCTTTAACTCGTTCACTGGGCGTGTCAATCCAGTCTTATTAGGAGGCAGATGCCCTGGCACGATCTCCGGAACCAGCCCCAGAAGCCGGGCAGCAATGTAACGGTGGTTTCCATCAACGATCACATTACCATCCATTTTAATGGGGGGGGCTTTTTCACCCTTCAGCAACCGATCAACATATCGTTGAATTGCAGGCAAAGAAACAAAACCTTGCGCGCTCACCACAGCATCCCCCTTCAAAGCTTGCTCAATCACCGTCGTCGTAACATCGTCACCCTTGGTGACCCACGGATGCTGTGCCTGACTACCAGCGTTTTCATTGAACACCAGCCCTGGGTTTTGCTGATGCTCCGGGGTGACATAGGTTCCACTACCTGACTGTCCATCAAGCTGTTTGCCGCCGGTATGCGGAGTCACTGTCACCTGCCCGCCTTCTGCAAACCCTCCACTGGACGGGTTCTGGCGATTTTGCTCAGCCAGCATCCCTTCGTAGATTTTCGCCCGCGGGTCAAGCTCATGGATTGGTAAGACAGTACCCCCAAAGACAAGACCGGAGAGCACTACCATCAACTCCGCTCTCTTGCTCATGTCCGTAGTGGATGCCTCGATGGCATCGAACATACTCGATGCGGCGGCGCGCATATCCGCTTGGCGCTCTGGCGAGCCCTGACTCAAGCTCAGTGATACACCAAGCCCCGCAACCAGGGCCGCCCCCAATGCAGCAACGGGCACGAAGTTCGTTCGCCCGTCTTTTTGATGATTGGCGGAATCCAGGGCGGCCAACACCTTCAGGGCCGCTTGTGGGTCGTTACCTGCCAAGTCGATCAGGCGCTGGGCAACCGCGTCGAACTCTTTACCCGATGAGCCCTGGGTAATCCTGCCCAGAACGGTATTAACCACCGCGCTACGTGTTTCTTCGTTGCGACTGCCCAACTGACGAGTGAATGCAGCCATGCCCACGGCAAGACTCACCGCATCGGCATCAACCCCTGCGCCCAGTGCTTTTACAGTCAGGAACAGGTCACCCAGTTGCTGCAAGGCCTCTTCACTGTTCTCACCATACTTGGCCGCACTCTTCTGCCACTGCTCCAGGGTTTTCTTCGGGTTCAATACCGCCTTGACAGAGGTATCCGACACATACAAATCAGTACGCGACTCGCTGTCCCGAGTGATCTCGTAAGCCTTGTCCAGATCCCGATTCAGCCCGGCTACCGAGTCCTTGCCAGTCTCTGCATCCTGGCGCACGGTAACCTCGCCAGCACCCACCGTGGCACGGACAATCTGCTCGCGGTCCTTTTCATACTCCCAGCCACTGAGGTTGCCGTGGGTTTCGGACTTGCCGCCGCTTGGCTGCGACCAACTGCCGCCGACGTTGAGGTAATAACCGTGCTCCTTGTCCTTGCCGGCGATATCGCTGTAACCCAGCGTACCCGTGTCGAGCTTGAGGTTGCCGTTGTCGGCGGCGATCAACGCGCCATCGAGTTGGGTGTGGTGCTCGGTGCGAATGTCGACCTTGTTCCCCCCGGTGATGCGTGTCTGCTCCTGGACCCAGTTGGTCTTGCCAGTCGTCTGTCCGTAGCCCACCGAACCGCTGACACTGGCGCCGACACCTACGGAGACCGTTGCACTCAGGTCGAACTCCTTGCCCTCGACCTTGCCGGTATCCGCTACGGAAGCAACCTTTAGATCGCCTCCCACACGGCCGATCACCTCATCGCCACGCAATTGCGCTCCGGCGATGGTGGTGTCCTTGCCACTGCTGAACTTCAGCTGGTCCCCGGCATACAGGAACGCCTGTTGCTGCTGCTCGGCTTCACGCTTCAGGTCGCCCTTGCCGATATCGACACTGGCGTAGAAACCGACCTTGCCTTCGCCAAACGCCAACCCTGCCTCGCCACCACCGTTATGACGAGTGTTTTGGCTGTTGCTGTCGTTCTGCGCCGAGCGGATGTTGACGTCGTTGGCAGCAGCGACGTCAATGTCGCGTCCGGCACGGACCTGCCCGCCGATGATGTTCACGTCATGGCTGGCATCGAGCTTGACGTCACGACCAGCGTTGAGTTGGCTCGCTGACGAAGTACCCTGCATGCTGTCCTGATCAGCGACGCCATAACTGCCACCCGCTCCCAGCTTGATCCCGCCAGTGGTCCCGCCATGGATCCCACCCCAGCTCTTGGTCTGCTGGTTTTCCTGGCTGAAGCTGCCCTTGGCTACATCAAGGTTGATGTCTCGACCGCTGATGCTGATGTCCCGCCCCGCCTGCAACTGCCCGCCCTTGATGGTGACATCGTTGCCGGCCTTGACGTTGACGTCGTGCCCGGCATCCAGGGTGGAACCACGCTGACTTTCCTCGACCACCCGCTCGCGGCTGCCTTGCTTGGTGGTACCCAGTTTCACATCGGCGGTAGGCCCGGCGAAGAACTGACTGACAGCGTCGACCGCGCGCAAGGTGCTGGAAGTCTGGCTGACACCGTTCTCACCTTTACCCGCGCCCTCGATCGCGTCCTTGGTGTTGCCCAGGTTATGGTTGATCGTGACCCCGATACCCTGGCTCTTCTGCTCGCGCTCGTGCTCCACCAGCAGACGCTCGCGGGCGGCATCGATGTTGATGTCGCGACCGGCTTCGAGATTGATGTCGTGCTTGGCCTTGAAGTCGGAACCGGTCTGGTTGATGTCACGCCCGGCGCGAACATCCAGGTCCTGGCCTGCCTGGATCTGACTGGCGGCGGCCAGTTGCTGCTCCAGGCGATCCTTGGCCTTCTGCTGCTCGCTGCCGAGGAACAGGCTGACGCCATTGTCATCGCCAGAGACGCCGAAACCTGTGCGTTTCTCGCTCGACCACTGGTGCTCGCTGTGCTCGTTCTGCGCAGCTGCCACGTTCACGTCGCGCCCGGCGTTAAGGCTGACATTGCGCCCTGCCGCAATGCCACTGCCGGTCACATTGATATCGCGTTCGGCGGTCAGGCTGGCATCCTGCACGGCGGTCAACTGGCTGCCCACACTGGTACTGCTCTGCGCCTCTTGGCCGGCCTTCTTCGCCGAGCCCACGGAGATGAAGCCCCCTGACACCGAGAGCCCAGTCTTTTTCTTGTACTGCTCCGAGTGGCTGTAGGCGGTATCGTTGGCCGACACCAGATTGATGTCACCCTCCTTGTCCACCAACCCCGCACGCAGCTCGACGTCCTTGCCGGCATTCGCTTCGCTGGCGCGCAGGCGCACATCGCTGCCTGCGGCGATAACGATGTCGTTGCCGGCATCGAGCTCGCTGCCCACCTGTGTGGCGCGGGTCTGCAGCTGGCTCTTGCCGCTCTTCGACAGGCCCAGGAAGCCGGACTTGGTCTTCTTGCTGTACTCGCCGTGCTCCTCTACAGCGGACAACACCGCCACATCGCCCGTGGCACCGAGCATGACATCGCCGCCGGCCTTGAGTTGGCTGCCGATCACGGTCACATCGCGGCCGCCGTCCAGGGATATGCCGCCATCGTCCTTCTTGCTGACGTTGACGGTCAGGTCGCCACCGGCCTCGATCACCGAGGCGACGTTGGTGCTGTGGTAGCTCTCCTGCTGCTTGGAACTACCGCGACCGAACGAACCCTTGCTCTTCTTCAGGTAGTACGAAGCACTCTCGTTCTGGTCGGAGGCGATGGTCAGGTCGCGCTCGGCGTCGATGTGGACATCGCCCTTGCCCTTGACCTGGCTGGCGACGATGGCCATGTCCTGGCGCGCGGACAGCGACACATCGCCGCCGGCCTTGGCCGTGGTCGACACCTGGGTGACCTGGTCATTGGACTGGGTGACCTTTTTGCTGCGGCTGAAGCTGTGGGCTTCGTTGGCGGCGGAGCTCAGGTTCAGGTCTTCGCCTGCGGCCAGGGTGAGATTGCGGCCCGCGTCGATCTGGCTGGCCACGGCGGTGAGGTCGCGGCCGGCGCCGATGCTCAGGTCGCGGCCGGCGGTCACCGTGGCGCCGTGCTGCTGCACCGTGTTGCTGCGCTGGCGCTCGGTGTAGAAGCCTTGACGTTCTTCGACCGACAGCAGGCTCACATCACGACCGGCACTGAGCGACAAGTCGCCGCCGCTCTGGATCACGCTGCCGACGTTGTTGATGTCCTGGCCCGCCTTGAGGCTGAGGCTGTTGCTGGCTTCGATGCGGGCGATGCTGTCGAGATGGTCCCTCTGCTCACGCACGCTACCGTAGTCGTTGTCCGTGCGCGTCAGGTCTCGTTGATTGATCAGGTCACCATTGACGGCGGTCAGGCTCACATCGCGCCCGCTGATGATGCCGCCGGCACTGTTGACCAGGCTGTTGCCGGCCAACAGGTCCAGGCGACCACCTGCCTGGATCAAGCCACTGTTCGTCAGGTCCTTGCCCGCAGTGGCACT
Organism: Pseudomonas sp. BJa3; assembly: GCF_026343815.1. NCBI lineage: Bacteria > Pseudomonadati > Pseudomonadota > Gammaproteobacteria > Pseudomonadales > Pseudomonadaceae > Pseudomonas > Pseudomonas sp. BJa3. The sequence goes on from NZ_JAOXMC010000019.1 coordinate 112,292, forward strand.
GAGGTTGCGTGAGGCACGCAGCGTACCAATGTTGTTGAGGTTTTCCCCGGCAATCAGCTGAACATCCTGCCCGGCGATCAAAGCACCGTCAGGTGCCAGGCGGCCGTTGGCATGGGCCAGGTACAGCACAGGTGCAAGTACCTGCTCACCATTGATCTCACGCTCTTCGAGCCAGACGATGTCGTGCGTCAACGCCGCCACTTGCGCAGAGCTCAGGCCGACGCCAACGCTCAGGCCAAGCGCATCCTTGCTGCGGATGGCATTGTCCATCAGGTGCTTGTACAACTGCTCGCCAGAGGTTTGGCCATCGATGAACTGCTGGCCGGTACGCGCCACCACCGCCTGCTGGATCAGGCGCTGCTCGTAGAAGCCGTCACCAAGGCGCTTCCAGCTCTTGTCCGGGTCATAGCCCAGATTGCCGAGCAGATAGTCGGAGCTCATGAACTGCTTGAGGTCGGTCAGCACCGGATTGGTTTCAATCAGGTACTTGTGCGGCTTGCTCGTATATTGGCTGTCGGGCAGGCGGGTGATGCCCGGTATCCGTGGCGGGGCACTGACTCCGGTATCCTGCGCGCTCAGTTCAAGTGCCTGCGCACCTGGGTTTGGCGATCGAACGCCGCTATCCACTGCCTCGGCCACAGGCGCGTTGACCCCGATGGCACTGGCCTTGGCCGCCGACTCGACGCGCTGGTGGGCAATGCGATCGATTGCCTGCTCGCTCACCCTGGATGCGGCAGCATCCACTGCCTGGATCACGCCCGGCCGGGAGCTGGCCAGCCCCTGACGCTCATGAGAGCCGACGGTGGCGTTGCCCAATGTCCAGCCCTGAGTGGGCCCGGTTGCCGCATCGCTGCCTTTGCCACTCAAGCGGAACAGGCCATTCTGCCCGGCCGGCAGGCTGAAGCCTGGCAGGGTGGTCGGGTCTACCTGTCGCTGGGCCAGATCGGGTGGCAACTGCGCATTCAGGTTGACCACCGTGGGCTGTGTCGCGCTGGCTACCTGGGTATCGAACGCACGACTGCTGGTCGCCTCCGGCGCCCTGCGCACAACGATATTGTTGACGTCGCCTGCCGCGGTGAGCTTCGCCGTGCCTGCAGCCTGGATCAGCGCCGGAGCAATGAATTGATTATCGTCCTTGAGCGTGAGTGCTTCATTGATGCCATAAAACATCCCGGGGTCGAACTTCGCGACCAGGGCCTTGAAGGCTGCTTCATTGAACGGTCCAGAACGAGGGTGGGCCTGGTTGTAGGCGTTTACCTCGTTGATCAACTGGAAGAAGTACGCCGTGGGAACCTTGGTTCCAGCCCCCACCTCTCTGCCAACGGTTCCCGACCTGGAACGCTCGCCCTCATTGGTAATGCTGCTGGCCGTGATGGTGAGATCATTGCCCGCCGAGATCACGCTTCGAGAATTGAGAACACTGCCCCCACCAATGGTCAGGTCACGCCCGGCAGCCAGGGTTGCCGTTGGCGAATCTTCCAGCACCACGGTTTCCTGGGTCTTGTAGATGTGCACCGGCCCCCTCACCCACCGCGACCCTTTGCAATGCTGGACGCAGTAGATGGTCATGTAGCCGTCGGTGATCTGCTGGCTGGCGCTGAACTTGTCGCGTTTGTTGACGAAGCTGGCTGCCTGCAGGTTGATGTCACCGGCCGCTTCGACTGTCCCGGAGCTGTTCAGGAAGGTTGCCGCAGTACTGCCTGCGCTGACGCCGGCGACCAGCAGATTGCCCAGGCTGTAGACGTCCGCATAACGGTTGCTGAAATCCGCCGTGCGCATCGACATGTCCCGGCCACTGAACAGCAAGCCTCGACTGCCATCGGCAGCCTGGTCGTTGTGGACGGACTGGGCAATCAGGTTCAGGTTGCGCGACGCGGCCAATGCCCCGTAATTGGACAGGCTGCCGGCGTTGATCGTCAGGTCGTTGACCGCCGACAAGCGCCCAAGGTTGCTCAGCTGGTTGCCGACGTTGACAACGATGCTGTCGCCACCGGCAATGCTTGTGGCGGTGCCCAGGCTCATCTGCGCCGCAGACAGGGTCATGTTCCCCAGGCTGGTCAGTCGGCCGTTGCCCGAATAGGTACCACCCAAGGTCAGGCTCAGCGTGCCATCGCTGGCAATCAACCCATCATTGAGCCAGTTGCCGCCCTTGCCCAGCAACGCCTTCGTCGCCAGCAGTTGCCCACTGGAGGTCTGGGTGAAGTTTTTGACATCGAGGTTGAGCGTGCCGGCTTGCAGCACGCTGCTGTTGACCCAGTCGTCGGCACTGAGATTCAGGGTGCCGTGCGTCAACAGGCGGCCTCCCGCCGCCATGACCTGCTGGCTGCTGACACCGAAATCGCCACTGCCGAGGTGAGTGATGCTGCCCCCGGCATTCAGCAGATCGCCAATGACCAGGGCAAGATCGGTGTTGGCGGTTTCCAGGGTCCCGTTGCGGTTGTCCAGCAGCCCGCCGATCTGGAATCGTGTAGTGCCGCTGGTGCCCAGTGCCCGCAGTTGCCCGCTCTGGTTGTCCAGATTGGCAGCCGTGATGGCGAGAGTACTGGCGCTTTCGATGATGCCGGAGCGGTTGTCCAGGGCGCCGCTCAACCCGATGTCGATACGCTGGCCGACCATCTCGCCGCGCGCGTCGCCACCGTTGAGCAGGCTGGCGCCGGTGACCTTGAGCAGACCACTGGCGGAGATGCCGCCATCGCGGTTGTCCAGTTGCCCGGTGCGGATCAGCGCGTCACCGCCCAGCGCGGCGATGCGCCCGCCGTGGTTGTCGAGGCTGGCGCTCTGCACATCCAGGCTCAGCGCCTGGAGGATGCCGCGCTGGCCAGTGGCGTCGCTGCCGTTGCGCAGCACGCCGGTGGTGCGCACGCCCAGCGCCTGCTTGAGGCTGGCGAGGATGCCGCCGCGGTTGTCGAGGGTGTCGGCGGTCACGGTCAACGCGCCGTCCTGGGCGATCAGCTTGCCACCCTGGTTGTCGAGCAGGCCGGTGGTCTGCGCGGTGATCGCGCTCTTGGCCTGCACGGTGCCCTTGGCGTTGTTCAGGCTGGCCGCCTGCAGGCCTACGTCGCCCTGCTGGCTGTAGATCAGGCCATCGCCTGAGTTGTTGAGCGCCCCCCGGCTGTCGAGCGTGAGCGGGCCATTGGCGGCCAGGGTGCCGCGCTGGCTGTTGTCGACGCTGGCGGCCAGCACCTT